>JANOSS010000033.1:0-55787 GCA_031415995.1 Caulobacter sp.
CGCTCTGGAACCATCGTGGTCGTCGGACTTCCGCCGTCGACTGCGCCGCTGTCCAAACCGGAAGAAGGAAAACATGGCGTTCTACGAACACGTGGTCATCGCGCGGCAGGATATCTCGCCGCAACAGGCCGAAGCTCTGAACGAGCAAATCAAGACCCTGATCGAGGAAGGCGGCGGTCACATCGCCAAGATCGAATATTGGGGCCTGCGTAACCTCACCTATCGCATCAAGAAGAACCGCAAGGGCCACTACTCCCTGCTGGCCATCGACGCTCCGGCGCCGGCCGTCAAGGAAGTCGAGCGCCAGCTGCTGATCAATGAAGACGTCCTGCGCTTCATGACCATCCGCGTGGAAGAGCTGGACCTGGAACTGTCGCCGGTTCTGGCCCGTCGTGACCGCGAACGCAGCGAGCGCCCCGAGCGTTCGGACCGTCCGCGCGACGAATTCGCGGCCGCGTAAGGGAGAAGAGAGATCATGACCGATACCACTGCTCCCGAAGCCGGCGCTGGCGCGCCCGCCGCTGGCGGCGCCCGCCGCCCGTTCTTCCGCCGCCGCAAGGTGTGCCCGTTCTCCGGCGCCAACGCTCCGAAGATCGACTACAAGGACGTCAAACTCCTGCAGCGCTACGTTTCCGAGCGCGGCAAAATCGTTCCGTCGCGCATCACTGCGGTGTCGGCCAAGAAGCAACGCGAACTGGCCAAGGCCATCAAGCGCGCCCGCTTCCTGGCTCTGCTCCCCTACGTCGTGAAGTAAGGGAGACACCACGATGAAAGTTATTCTGCTCGAACGCGTTGAAGGCACTGGCGTCCTCGGCGAGGTTGTCACCGTGAAGGACGGCTTTGCCCGTAACTTCCTGCTGCCGCGCCACAAGGCCTTGCGCGCCAACGCCGCCAACATGAAGTCCTTCGAAGTTCAGCGTGCTGAAATCGAAGTGCGCAACGTCAAGAACCGCGAAGCCGCCGGCGCTGTCGGCGAGACCCTCGACGGCACGCAATACGTGATGATCCGTCAGGCTGGCGAAAGCGGCCAGCTGTATGGTTCGGTCGCGGGTCGCGACGTCGCCGACGCCATCAAGGCTGAAGGCGGCAAGGTTGATCGCTCGATGATCGTCCTGGACAAGCCCATCAAGAACCTGGGCGTTCATGAAGTGAAGGTGAAGCTGCACGCTGAGGTGACCGTTACGATCACCCTCAACATCGCGCGCAGCGCCGACGAAGCCGAGCGCCAGTCGCGCGGTGAAGACGTCGTCGCCGCTCAATTCGAAGAAGACCGCGCGGCTGACGCCGAAGCGGCCTCGGACATGGCCGCCGGTGGCGCCGGTTCGTTCGAAGGCGACCACTACGAGTCCTGATCCTAACAGGATCGGTGATCTATCGAAAAACGGCGCGGAGCAATCCGCGCCGTTTTTTTTCTGCATGGCAACCAAGAAATGTTCAACTTGTAGGGGCCCGTTTCTGCGCCCATGTTCTTCTCGCGAGGCGACAAGCCTCCGTGCCCGGACAGACCGATCATCAAATCGGCCCCCGGGGAAACCTTGAGGGGAATACACATGAGCTTTAGAACCCTGCTCTTCACCGCAGCGTCTGTCGCTGCGATCGCCGGCTCCGCCCAGGCCCAGTCCACTGCAACCGAAGACGCCGCCAATCTCGACGAAGTAGTGGTCACCGGCACCCGCACGGCCGGCCGCACGCGACTCGACACCATCGCGCCCGTCGACATCGTCAGCGAAAAGGCCCTGACCCGCACCGGCACGACCGAGCTGGCCCAGTCGCTGTCGACCCTGGCGCCGTCCATCAACTTCCCGCGGCCCGCCATTACCGACGGCACCGACCACATCCGTCCCGCCACCCTGCGCGGACTGTCGCCTGACCAGACCCTGGTGCTCGTCAACGGCACGCGCCGCCACTCCACGGCGCTGGTCAATGTCAACGGCTCGATCGGTCGCGGCTCGGCTGCGGTTGACCTGAACGCCATCCCGACCATCGCGCTCAACCGCGTCGAGGTGCTTCGCGATGGCGCCTCGGCCCAGTACGGCTCCGACGCTATTGCCGGCGTAATCAACCTGCGTCTTCGCGAAGCCCGCAGCGGCGGCGGCGCGATCGCCACCTATGGGCGTTACGACACCGAGGTGAAGACCGCACGCAACACCGAAGGTCGCGACGAGAAAGACGGCCAGACGGTGACCTTGCAGGCCTGGCAGGGCCTGCCCCTGGGTCCGGAAGGCTTCCTGACCATTTCGGCCGAATACAGGGATCGTAACCCGACCAGCCGAGGCGACATCGACGTCCGCGTCACTCCGGCTCGAGTCACCTCGCGTTATGGCGATGCTGAAGTCACCGACAAGACGATCTATTTCAACGCGGGCCTGCCGGTCAGCGAGACATGGGACGCCTATGGCTGGGCAGGCTACCAAGCGCGCGAGGGCGCCAGCGCCGCGTTCCCCCGCATTGTCGGCGACGCCCGCCAGGTTCCAGTCGCTTCAATCTATCCCAACGGCTTCCTGCCGCTCATCGCCAGCGACATCACCGACACCACAGCTGCGGCAGGACTGAGGGGCGAGCTCGGCGGCTTCAAGCTCGACCTCAATGTCGCCTACGGCAAGAACGAGATCGATTACCGCACCGAGAACTCGGCCAACGCCTCCTACGGCGCCGCCAGCCAGACCAGCTTCAGCTCCGGTGGCATGAGCTATGACCAGACCGTCGTTGGCCTGGACGTCTCACGCGGCGTCGACATCGGCGCGTATGAGCCGCTGAACGTCGCGTTCGGTGCCGAAGCGCGCTGGGAAGGCTATTCGATCCGCGCTGGCGAACCGACCTCGTACAATCGCGGACCGCTCACCTCGTCGGCAGCCGGCTCGCAGGGCTTCCCCGGCTTCCAACCGTCAAACGTACTGTCCAAGGACCGCAACAATGTCGGCGTCTATCTCGACCTGGAGTCGCGTCTGACCGAGCGCTTCACCGCCTCGGCTGCTGTTCGCTACGAGGACTATTCCGACTTCGGCGCGACCACTACGGGCAAGCTGGCCGCGCGCTTTGAACTGGCAGATGGCCTTGCCGTTCGCGGCGCAGCCTCGACAGGCTTCCGGGCCCCGGCCCTGCAGCAGCAGTTCTTTACCACCACCTCGACAAACTTCATCATCATCAACGGTGTCTCGACCCCGGTCGAGGTCGGCACTTTCCCGGCCACCAGCGCCGTGGCCAAGGTGCTGGGCGCCAAGCCGCTGGAAGCCGAGAAATCGACCAACTACTCGCTCGGCCTGGTCTTCCACAAAGGGCCATTCGAAGTGACGGTCGACGCCTATCGGATCAATATCGACAACCGAATTGTGCTGTCGGAGAACATCCAGGGCTCGGCCACCGGGACCCCGACGCAGCAGACGATCAACAGCCTGCTGCGGCCCTTCAATGTCACGGCCGCCCGCTTCTTCATCAACGGTGTCGAAACCGAGACCCAAGGCATCGACGTGGTTGCGCGCTACCGGCTGAATGCTGACGAAGGCGGCGTCTTCGATCTGACAGCGGCCGCAAACTTTAATAAGACCGACGTCACCAGGATCCCGACGACCAATGCCCTGTCGTCCCTGCCCGTGCCGCCGACCCTGTTTGCCCGCGCCAACGTCCTGACGTTTGAGGAAGGCACCCCCAAGTCCAAAGTCACCTTGGCCGGTGACTGGGCCAAGGACAATTGGGGCGCCAGCCTGAAGACCACCTTCTATGGCTCGGTCCTGTCGCCTAACAACGACGCTACGGGAGCCTTCGATGTGAGGACAGGCGACAAGGCGGTCGTCGATCTTGAAGCGCGCTATGGCTTCACCGAGCACGTCACTGTGGCGGTCGGGGCCAACAACATGTTCGACGAATACCCCAACCGCACGCCGGTGACGGTCAACACGACCAACGCCACCGCTTTCACGTCCTTCTCGCCGTTCGGCTTCAACGGGCGGTTCCTCTACACCCGCCTGAGCATCAACTGGTAGGCTGACCCAGGGACATGCTGGAAAGGCGCGGAGAGCGATCTCCGCGCCTTTTTCCTGGGCGGGTTTCTTGCTCTGGGCGGACCCGGAACATACACAAAACATCCCCGTTCATCTTGCGCTTGCGTCCACGCGACGCGCGCACGAAAAAGGCCCTCGCGTTAACCTGCGTCGATGTCTCTCGTCCCCGCTCTCGACCTTCGTCCGCCCCATGCGGACATCATCATCGCCGTCGCGCCACACAACCTGGAAGCCGAGCAGGCGCTGCTGGGCGTGCTGCTGTACGACAACGCGGCCTATGAGCGGCTGACCGACGCGCTGAATGGCCGCCACTTCTACGAGCCCTTTCACCAGCGGCTGTTCCAGTCGATCGAGACCCATATCCGCAAGGGCCAGCTGGCCGAGCCGATCCTGCTGGCCGACGAGTTCAAAAAGGATGCCGCCTTCGATGAACTGGGCGGTCTGCGCTACCTGGCCGACCTCGTCGACCGCGCGCCGCCGGCGGCCAATGTCGGCGACTATGCCCGCGCGGTGTTCGACCTGGCCCTGCGCCGCGACCTGATCCGTATCGGCGGCGACATCGCCACAGCCGCCCATGGCGGCGGAGACGAGATCCGTCCGGCCCGCGACCAGATCGAGTCGGCCGAACAGCAGCTTTACACCCTGGCCGAAAGCGGCACGGCCTCGTCCGGTTTCGTCACCTTCGGCGACGCCCTGCGCGGCGCCGTCGAAATGACCGCCGAGGCCTACAGCCGCGATGGCGGCATGTCGGGCGTCGCAACCGAGCTGACCGACCTCGACCAGAAGGTCGGCGGGCTGCACCCCTCCGACCTGATCGTCTTGGCGGGTCGCCCGTCGATGGGCAAGACCGCCCTGGCCACGAACATCGCCTTCAACATCGCCCGTAAGTACGCCTACGAAATCCAGCCCGATGGGACCAAGAAGACCGTCCAGGGCGGCGTGGTGGCCTTTTACTCGCTGGAAATGAGCGCCGAGCAGCTGGCCCTGCGCATGCTGGCCGACGCCTCAGGCGTCTCGGGCGACCGCCTTCGCAAGGGCGAGATCGACGCCTCGGAGTTTGGCCGGGTGCGCGATGCGGCCATGGAGTTGCAGGAAGCGCCCCTCTATATCGACGCCACCGGCGGTATCTCGATCGCCAAGCTGACAGCCCGGGCGCGACGCCTGAAGCGTCAGGTGGGCCTGGACCTGGTAGTCGTAGACTACCTTCAGTTGGTCACGGGCTCGGACCTTGGCTCCAACGCCAACCGCGTTCAGGAAGTCAGCCAGATCACCATGGGCCTCAAGACCCTGGCCAAGGAACTTGGCTGCCCGGTGATCGCTCTGTCGCAGCTGTCGCGTCAGGTCGAACAGCGCGAAGACAAGCGGCCACAACTGTCGGACCTGCGTGAATCCGGCTCGATCGAGCAGGACGCCGACATGGTCTGGTTCGTCTATCGCGAGGCCTACTATGTCGGTCGCGCAGAGCCTCGCGAGGGCACACCCGAGCACCTGACCTGGCAGGAAGACATGGACCGCCTGCAAGGCCTGGCCGAGGTGATCATCGCCAAACAGCGTCACGGCCCGATCGGTACCGTGCGCCTGTCCTTCAACAGTGACACCACCCGCTTCGGCAACCTGGCCCGCGACCACTATTTCGCCCAGGCGCGGAATATTCCGTCGGACGAGTAAGCGCCGATTTGACCTAAGGAGCCGCATCGGGCGAGGGTCTTGCGCCCGCCCTCCTGATCGACGAGTCGCCCGTGGATTTCAGCCCCCTGCCCGTCTCCAGCCTGATCGGCGCCTTCCTGCTGGCCTTTCCGGCCCTGTTCTCGATCGTCAATCCGGTCGGTGCCTCGCTGATCTTCGACCAGGCGATGGGCAGTCGGGGTCAGGACGAGCGTCGCAAGCTGGCCCGCAGCATCGGCTTCTATTCCTTCTTGGTGCTGCTGGGGTCGCTGCTGCTGGGCGGCTATATCCTCAACTTCTTCGGCGTCAGCCTGGGCGCCCTGCGGGTGGCCGGCGGCCTGGTGGTGGCGATCCGGGCCTGGGGCCTGCTGATGGACCCGCAGGAGCACGAAGACCGCAAGACCAGCGACACCGAACCGGCCAAGCGTCAGGAAGACATCGCCTTCTTCCCGATGACCATGCCGTTCACGACAGGACCCGGCTCGATCTCGGTGGCGATCGCCCTGTCCTCGCAGCGCCCCACCCAGGGCAGCGCCGTGGCCTTCTTCCTGGGCGCGGGACTGGCGGCGGCGGGCGTGGCGATACTGGTCTGGCTGCTCTATCGCGCCTCGGGCCGGGTCACGCGCCTGCTGGGCCAGTCCGGTGCCCGGGTGCTGTCACGGCTGGTAGCGTTCCTGCTGCTGTGCATCGGCGTGCAGATCACCGCCTCGGGCTTCGAGAATCTGGTCTCGGTGTTCCTCGCGACCCATCCCGGCGCGTTCTAGCTAGAAAAACCCGGCCGGCTCCGCTACGCCCTGACGCGCCGCTTCCCTGATTGCCGAGCCCTCGTGATCGATCCTTCCGACAGCCGCCTGACGATCGACCTCGAGGCTCTGGCCGCCAATTATCGTGCGCTGCGGGACGCCGCCTGCGGCGCGGAGGTCGCCCCGGCGGTGAAAGCCGACGGCTACGGGGTCGGCGCTTCGATCGTCGCCGACCGTCTGTGGGACGAAGGCGCGCGCAGCTTCTACACCGCCCGCCTGTCCGAGGGCCTGGCTCTGCGCCAGAGCCTGGGCAACCGCGATGCGGCCATCCACGTTCTAGACGGCGTCACGCCGGGCTCGGCTGCGGCGATGGAGGCGGCGCGCCTGACCCCCACGCTCAACAGCCTGCCGCAGATCGAGGCCTGGAACAGCCACGCGCGCGGCGGCCGGCTGACCGCCACGCTGCAGGTTGATACTGGCATGAACCGCCTGGGGCTGCGCCTGGACGAGGTCCGCGTGCTCCTGAGCGCGATGGACCGGCTCAAGCATGTCGAGATCACCCAGGTGATGAGCCACCTCGCCTGTGCAAACGAACCGGATCATCCGCTGAACGTCAAGCAGCTGGAGCGCTTCCACGAAGCGACGACCCTGTTTCCGAACGCACGTCGCAGCCTGGCCAATTCGGCGGGTATTTTCCTGGGCGGTGGTTACTGCTTCGACCAGGTCCGCCCCGGCGTCAGCCTCTATGGTGGCGGCCCCCGCGATGTCCCCGATGCGCGGATCAAGGCCGTTGTCACCCTGGAAGCGCCGGTCCTCCAGACCCGCAACGTCCCGCGCGGCGAAAGCATCGGCTATGGTGCGACCTATACGGCAACCGGCAACACCCGCGTCGCCATCCTGGCGGCCGGCTATGCCGACGGCGTGCCGCGCTCGGCCCATCCGCGTGGCGCTGTCTGGTTCGACGGCCGACGCCGCCCGATGCTGGGCCGGGTCTCCATGGACCTGATCGCCGTCGACATCACCGACTGCGACGCCGCCCGTCCCGGCGCGATGATGCAGATCATCGGCCCCGACCTGCTCATCGACGATGCCGCCGCCGCCGCGGGCACGACCGCCTACGAACTGCTGACCCGGATCGCGCCCCGAGCCCAGCGCATTATTCGCTGATCCCACGTCCGCCTTTGGCGCACAGCCCCGTCACCCTGTAGTCTCCACCGATCCGAGAATCAGGAGCTTCCATGGCCCGTGACGGCGCCGTCTACGCCTGCCAGTCTTGCGGCGCGGTCCAGACCAAGTGGTCGGGACAATGCCCGGCCTGCCAATCCTGGAACAGCCTGGCCGAGGAAGTCGGCGCGCGGGCGCCGGGTGCGCTCTCCGTCACCAAGGCCACCCGCACGCGCGGCCTGCAGTTCACGGATCTGGAAAGCGACACTCCCGCCCCCGCTCGGATCGTCACGGGGGTCGATGAGTTCGACCGCGTCTGTGGTGGCGGAGTGGTGCCCGGCTCGGCCATCCTGATCGGCGGCGACCCAGGCGTGGGGAAATCCACCCTGTTGCTGGAGGTGGTGGCCCGGGCCTCGATGAAGGGCGTGTCCTGCGCTTACATCTCCGGTGAGGAGGCGGTGGCGCAGATCCGCGGGCGCGCCCAACGGATGGGTTTCGAGAAGGCACCGGTGAAGCTGGCGGCCGAGAGCAGCCTGCGCGACATCCTCGACGGCCTGAAACGCGACAATTTCGACCTGGTGGTCATCGACTCCATCCAGACCATGTGGAGCGACGCCCACGAGGCGGGCCCTGGCACGGTCACCCAGGTGCGCGCCTGCGCCCAGGAACTGGTGCGCCTGGCCAAGAAGAGGGGCGTGGCGATCCTGATGGTCGGCCATGTGACCAAGGACGGCCAGATCGCCGGTCCCCGCGTAGTCGAGCACCTGGTCGACGCCGTCCTGAGCTTCGAAGGCGAGCGCGGCTATCCGTTCCGCATCCTGCGCGGCGCCAAGAACCGCTTCGGGGCCACCGACGAGATCGGCGTCTTCGAGATGGGTGATGTTGGCCTGCGCGAGGTCAAGAATCCCTCGGCCCTGTTCCTAAATGAGGGCGGGGAGCGGGCGGCTGGGGCCGCCGTCTTTGCAGGAATCGAGGGATCACGGCCGGTTCTTGTGGAATTCCAGGCCCTCGTCTCGCCCTCCGCCTATGGAACGCCGCGTCGGGCCGTCGTGGGCTGGGACTCAGGGCGCCTCGCCATGGTGCTGGCCGTGCTTGAATCACGGTGCGGCCTTGGTTTTGGCGACAAGGACGTCTATCTGAACGTCGCTGGCGGCCTGCGCATTACAGAGCCGGCGGCAGATCTCGCGGCGGCGGCGGCCCTGGCCTCTTCAGCCCTCGATATCGCCCTGCCCCAGGACTGCGTCGTGTTCGGCGAGGTCAGCCTGTCGGGCGAGGTGCGGCCGGTCAGCCGGATGGAGACACGTTTGAAGGAAGCCGCAAAACTGGGGTTTGGTCGGGCGCTCTCATCGCTTTCCGGCCTGCCTGAAGGCGGTGGCTCCTTGCCGGTGGCGGGGGTCGCGCGGCTCGCCGACGCCGTGCGCCGCATCGGCGACGAGATCTGGGGCCAACTGACGTGACGCCTTTCGACATCATCGCCGGCCTGCTGCTGATCACCTCCAGCTCGATCGGCTTTGCGCGCGGCGCCTCGCGCGAGCTGACCTCGGCCCTGTCGTTCATTTTCGCCGCCGCCATCGCCCTGTTTGGCCTGCGCATGAGCGGTCCGATCTTTCGCGACCTGATGGACCCCGACTGGGCGGCCACGGCCTGCGCCCTGCTGCTGGTCTTCGTGGTCGCGTTCGTGATCCTGCGCTTCATCGGCGGACAGCTGACCGCCGGCCTGCATGAAAGCTCTCTGGGGCTGCTGGACCGCGTGGTCGGCACGGGCTTTGGCCTGATGCGCGCCCTGGTGATCCTGGGCGTCTTCAACATGCTGTTCCACATGGCCACGCCGCCCGATCGCGTGCCAGCCTGGGTCGAGCGGTCGATCTTCTATCCCCTGTCCGCCGCCAGCGCCAAGGTGCTGAAGGTGTTCGCGCCCAAGGGCGGTGAACTGGCGGGCAAGCTGGCTCCAGCCATAGAAGGCGCAGTGCGCGGGAGCAGCGACAATCCGTCGGACGGCAAACCCGGCGAAACAGACTATGATCAGAACCAGCGTCAGGACCTCGACGATCTGGTGGAGAAATCGCGATGAGCTTTATCGGCCAGTCGACCGATCGGTACTCCTCCGCCCCGTGGCGTGATCCCGAAGACGACACCCTGCGCCTCGAGTGCGGTGTATTTGGTGTCTACGGTGTCCGCGACGCCGCCGCCATCACCGCCCTGGGCCTGCACGCCCTGCAGCACCGCGGTCAGGAGGCGTGCGGCATCGCCGCCTTCGACGGCCAGCGCTTTCATACCGAACGCCATATGGGCCATGTCGGCGACGCCTTTACCGGCAACGATCTGGTTCAGCGCCTGCCCGGCGGCATGGCCATCGGCCACACTCGCTATTCCACGGCCGGCGGCAGCGGCATCCGTAACGTCCAGCCGATGTTCGCCGATCTGGAAACCGGCGGCGTAGCCATCGCCCACAACGGCAACCTGACCAACTTCCTGTCCTTGCGTGAACGCCTGGTCCAGGAAGGTGCGATCTTCCAGTCCACCAGCGACAGCGAAGTGATCCTTCACCTGATCGCCCGCTCGCGGAAGGCCCGCATCGTCGATCGCTTCATCGACGCCGTCGGCCAGATCGAGGGGGGGTACGCCCTCGTGGCGATCACCAACAAGAAGATGATCGGAGTCCGCGATCCCCTGGGCATCCGACCGCTTGTGCTGGGCGACCTGGACGGCCAGCCGGTCCTGGCCTCCGAAACCTGCGCCCTGGACATGATCGGCGCCCGTTTTGTGCGCGACATCGAGCACGGCGAGATGGTGGTGATCTCCGAAACCGGCGTGAAGTCCCTGAAGCCCTTCAACACCCTGGCCGCGCGCCCCTGCGTGTTCGAATATGTCTATTTCGCCCGCCCCGACAGCGTCGTGAATGGCCGCTCGGTCTATGATGTGCGCAAGCGTATGGGCCAGCGGCTGGCCATTGAGACCGGCGTCGAGGCCGACGTCGTAGTGCCCGTGCCCGACAGCGGCGTGCCCGCGGCAATCGGCTACGCCCAGCAGAGCGGCATCCCGTTCGACCTGGGCATCATCCGCAACCACTATGTGGGCCGCACCTTCATCCAGCCGACCCAGGGCGTCCGCGAACTGGGCGTGCGCATGAAGCACAGCCCCAACCGCGCGGTGCTGGAAGGCAAGCGCGTCATCCTGATCGACGACTCGATCGTGCGCGGCACCACCTCGCTGAAGATCGTCCGCATGGTCCGAGAAGCCGGCGCCAAGGAAGTGCACCTCCGCTCGGCCAGCCCGCCGATCAAGTGGCCGGACTTCTACGGCATCGACATGCCAGAGCGCGAACAACTGCTCGCGGCCAACAAGTCGCTGGAAGAGATGGCGCGGTTTCTCGAAGTCGACAGCCTGGGCTTCCTGTCGGTCGACGGCCTGTACCAGGCGCTGGAAGCCGGTCAACGCGACCCGGTTACTCCGCAGTTCACCGACCATTATTTCACAGGTGACTACCCTACGCGCTTGACCGACCGCGAGGTGGCCGAGGGCCGTAACGAGGCCAACGACAAGCAACTTTCGCTGCTCAGTGCGTAAGCACTCTCTGAAATGAATGGTTTTTCCAAGCTTCTCGCGAAGCTGAAGATCGACGGCTACATCATCCTGCTGTTTGGCATGGTGGTGCTGGCCTCGGTCGTTCCTGTGCGCGGCGACGCGGCTTCCTTACTGAGCGTCGTGGTCAAGCTGGCCATCGCCCTGCTGTTCTTCCTGCACGGCGCCAAGCTATCACGTGAGGCCGTGGTCGCCGGGGTCACCCACTGGCGGCTGCACCTGACGATCCTGGCCTTCACCTACATCATGTTCCCGATCCTGGGCCTTCTGGCCGCCAGGACCGGAATTCTGTCGCCCACCATGGCGGCGGGCATGGTGTTTCTGGCCTGCTTGCCGTCGACGGTTCAGTCGTCCATCGCTTTCACATCGATCGCCCGGGGCAATGTCGCCGCCGCAGTCTGCGCGGCCTCGGCGTCCAACCTGCTGGGCATCTTCCTGACCCCGGTGCTGGTCAGTCTGCTGATGCACGCAGAGGCCGGCACGGGCGGCTGGAAGGCGATCCGGGACATCCTTGTTCAACTGCTCTTGCCCTTCGTCGCCGGCCAGCTGGCCCGGCCGTGGGCGGGGCGCTGGATCGAGAAGCACAAGCAACTGGTCGGCTATGTCGACCGCGGCTCGATCCTGCTGGTCGTGTATTCGGCCTTCAGCGCCGCCGTGGTCGGCGGTCTGTGGAAGCGGGTCTCGCCGCTGGAGCTGGTGCTGGTGCTGACCGTCTGCAGCGCCCTGCTGACCGTGGTCCTGCTGGCCACCACCTTTGGCGCGCGCGCCTTGGGTTTCTCCAAGTCCGACGAGATCGCCATCGTCTTCTGCGGCTCCAAGAAGAGCATGGCCACCGGTGTGCCCATGGCCGGCATCCTGTTTCCGGGCGCCACCGCCGGGGTTCTGGTGTTGCCCCTGATGATCTTCCACCAGATCCAGCTGATGGCCTGTTCGGTGATCGCCCAGCACTATGCCAAGCGTCCGGCCGATGACGTGACGGACGGGCTTCAAGAAGCTCCCGTCACCCGCTAAAAGCCCCCATGGATTCTTCAGCAAAACTGCTCGCGGGCCGTGTCGCCCTGGTCACCGGCGCGACGCGCGGCATCGGCGCGGCCATCGCCCTGGGCCTGGCGGAAGCCGGCGCGCACGTCGTGGCCCTGGGACGCACCCAGGGCGCGCTCGAAGCCCTGGATGACGGCATCTTCGCCGCGACGGGCGAGCACGCCACGCTCGTACCGATGGACCTGCGCGAGGCCGACGGCCTGGACCATCTGGGCGCGGCCCTGCACCAGCGCTGGGGCAAGCTGGACATCCTGATCGGCGCGGCCGGCGTGCTGGGCGCGCTCACCCCGGTGGGCCACCTCGACCCCAAGGGCTGGGACATGATCATGTCCACCAACCTGACGGCCAACTGGCGCCTGATCCGGGCCATGGACCCGCTGCTGCGCGCCTCCGACGCCGGCCGGGCCCTGTTCCTGACCAGCAGCGTCGCCAAGACCCATCGGGCGTTCTGGGGCGGCTACGCGGCCTCCAAGGCCGGCCTGGAAGCCATTGTTGACTGCTATGCCGACGAGATGGAAAACACCCCCGTGCGCGCCCTTTGCGTGGATCCAGGCGCGATGCGCACCAAGATGCGCTCCGGCGCCTTTCCGGGTGAGGATCCGATGACCGTCCCGGCCCCCGAGACGATCGTCCCCTACATCATTGATCTGGTCCGCCCCGACCGCGAGCCGCGAAAGGGCGTGGCGCGGTTCAAGGAACGCGGCCAGGAGTCAGCCAGCCTAGGCTGACCGCTCATGGTGCCAGATTCTGGACCCAGCGTGCGATCATCATCCATGTCGCGCTGCCACCTATGGGAACTGTCATGAGCTGCTGGACCAGGATCACCGGCAGGCCGATCAGATAAACCGGGTGCGGCCGCCCTCTGGTTCGCCAGTCGTAGATGATCGCCGCGACGACCAGAAGATCTACCATCAGCCCGGGCGGAATGGAGACAAACACCGGCGGCGGCCCCACCGCGCCTGGGGGACTAAACAGCATCTGAAACGGTCGCGCCATGGCCGCCTGCATGGGCGGAATCATCGCCAGCACCATCAGGCGCTTGTGCGCCTCCGGTCTTTTGACATTGGCGATAGCCGCCACGAACAGACCGACGAAGAGCGCCAGCGCGCTCAACGAGACGATCGAGAACCGGCGCGCAGCGTCCCCCATGCCGATCGCATCGGCGACCTTCATCGAGTTGATCGCGGCCAGCACGACCGTGAAGGCCATGCCTGTGGCAATGGCGACGCCGGCTACGCCCCAGGTCCGGTGGTCCAGCGTTCGCCCCCCGGCCACCAAAGACGTCTGAACCAGGAAGAACAGCGTCCAGGTGAAGAAGAACAGGCCGTGAACATGCAGGACGGGCGCGCCAGCGAACGTGCCACTGGCCATCTTGGCCCAATAGGTCGGAACGAAACCGCCAAAGGCGATCAGGACGAACGCCAGCGCCATACAGACATAGAAACGCCGCCCGCTCACGCAGGCTCCACTTGTGGACAAGGCTACCATGGTGACCCCCCAACATTCAGCCGAGGGTTAGCATGACACCGTTATGCGATTTTAGGCAACAGGGACTATCGGCCCTTCGGCTTGCCCGGCCCCTTGTTGCCGCGGACGATGCTCGACCCTGCCACCGGACGCTTCGGACCTGACGCCGCCTTGCCGCCGGCGGCCTTGAAGCCGACCTTGTAGCTGGGCGTGCTCGAGACCTTCTTCTGGGCGCGCGGCCCCTGCTTCTTGACGGACTTGACGGCCGCCTTGCCGGGTTCGGCAGCAGGTGCCATGACTGCGGCGCTGGTGGTCTTGGCCTCAGCCTTGACGGGCTTCTTGGGGCCCCTGACCGGCGCCTTCTCAGGAGGCGGCAGGCCCGCTTCAGCCGCAGCCGCCGCTGCGGCTTCATCGGCTATGCGCTTGGATTTCTTGACCGTGTTGCGCGAGGCGCGGATACGCTCCTCCTCGCGTTCGCGGCGTTCGAACTCGCGCTTGCCCCGGCCGCTGTGACCCTTGGCCTCGCCGTCGGCATAGGGATTGGCGCCCGACTTGATGGTGATGCGCAGCGGCACCCCCGGAAGGTCGAAGCTTTCTCGCAGGGAGTTGATCAGATAGCGCCGATAGTGCTCGGGCATCTGGTCAGCGCGGGTTGAGAACAGCACGAAAGTCGGCGGCCGCGCCTTGATCTGCGCCATGTACTTGGGCTTGACCCGCTTGCCGCTGACGGCGGGCGGCGGGTGGCGCTGCATGGCCATTTGCAACCAGTCGTTCAGGTCGCGGGTCTTGACCTTGGTCGCCCAGTCCCTGTGGATCTTCATGACGGCCGGCATCAGCTTCTCGATGCCCTTGCCGGTCTCGCCCGACAGCGCCACCACGGGCGCGCCGCGCAGCTGGGGCAGCATGCGCTCGGCGTGCTCGCGGAAATCCTTCAGCTGGGCGACAGGGTCCTCGACCAGGTCCCACTTGGCCAGCACGAACACGAGCGCCCGCCCTTCCCGCTCGGTCAAGTCGGCGATCTGCAGATCCTGGACCTCGAAGGGGTGGGTGGCATCCATCACCAGCAGCACCACCTCGGCGAACGTGACCGCACGGATCGAGTCCTGGGTGGAGAGCTTCTCCAGCTTCTCTTGCACCTTGGCCTTCTTGCGCAGGCCGGCGGTGTCGACTAGGCGGACCTTGCGGCCGTCCCACAGCCAATCGACCGAGATCGAGTCGCGGGTAATGCCGGCCTCAGGACCGGTCAGCAGGCGTTGCTCACCGATCAGGCGGTTGACCAGGGTGGACTTGCCGGCGTTCGGGCGACCGACGATGGCGATGCGGATCGGCTTGTCGTCGCTGTCGTCGTCCTCGGAATACTGGTCCTCCGGGAACGCTGCCAGCATGGCGGCGTACAGTTCCGCCATACCTTCGCCATGCTCGCCCGAGATCGGGATCGGCTCGCCCAGGCCCAGCTTGTAGGCCTCGCCGATGCCCGACTGGCCGGCCTTACCCTCGGCCTTGTTGGCGGCGATGATCACCGGCTTGCCGCGACGACGCAGCAGGGTGGCGAACACTTCGTCCAGCGGAGTAACGCCCTCGCGGGCGTCGTAGATGAACAGCGAGACGTCGGCTTCCTCGACGGCGAGCTCCGTCTGGGCGCGCATCCGCGCCTCCAGGCTTTCGTCCGAGACGTCCTCGAAACCGGCCGTGTCGATCAGTTCCAGGTCAAGGTCGCCTAGGCGGCCGGAGGCATAGCGGCGGTCACGGGTGACCCCGGGCTGGTCATCGACAATAGCCAGTTTCTTACCAGCGAGACGATTGAACAGCGTGGACTTGCCCACATTGGGGCGTCCGACGATTGCGAGTTTCAAAGGCATGGGCTTGCAGTAGTCGATTTTTGCCGTTCCCGCAAAGCGAACGACCCGGGCCGGCTTGCGCCGGCCCGGGTCACGGGACCGTAAGGTTGATGATCACCGAACCGAATGGTTCGGTGAATAGAGTTAGCGGATCGCCACGACCTGAGCGTCGTCAGTGACCAGATAGATCATGTCGCCAACCGCGATCGGGGCCAGCAGAACAGAGGCACCGATCTTCAGGGTCTTTTCCGTCACGCCGGTCTTGGGGTTCAGCGCCACAGCCTGGCCGTCGCTGGACACCGTGATCAGGCGACCCGAGGCCAGGATCGGGGTCGACCACAGGCGCGGATGCTTGGCCAGTTTCTTCTTCTGGCGCTTGGTCTGGCCCAGGCCCTCATTGAGGTCGCGGATCCAGTAGACCGAGCCGCTCTCGCGGGCGACGCAGATAACCTGACCCGACTTGTCGACGACAAACACGACGTCGCCGGCGGCCCAGGGGCTGGTGATGCCGGTGATCGGGAGGCTCCAGCGCGCTTGGCCTGTGCGAAGATCGGTGGCCGAGAACACGCCCGAATGGCTGACGGCGAAGACATCGCCCTTGTAGATCACTGGGCGGCCGGGAATATCGCGAATTTCGGACAGCGCATTTGTGCGGCTGGCGCGCGACAGGGCTTCGCTCCACAGATCGTTGCCGTTGGCGGCGCGCAGGGCGACCAGTTCACCCGAGGCGAAACCGGCGACGGCGGTGTCGCCGCTAACCGCGACACTGGGCGCTGACAGGATGCGGGCCGGCTCGATCAGGGCCTGATAGGTCCATCCGGGCGCGCCGGTGGCAGCGTTGTAGGTCAGCAGTTCGTTGTCGGTCGACACTACAAAGATGCGGCCGTCGACCACGGTCGGGGCGGCATGGATCGGCGTCGAGGTGGCCTGACGCCAGGCCTCAGCGCCGGTCGCGGCGTCGAGTTGGGCCACGAAGCGGAAGCCCGACGAGACGATCAACTTGTTGTCGGGGCTGAGGGCGAGACCGCCGCCAAAGCCCAGTCGGTCGTTCTTGACGCCGCCAAAGCCGAAGACGCCGCCCTTGCCCGGACCGGCCGAGGGCCGCAGGTCCTTTCGCCAGTCCACCGAACCCGTCTTGATGTCGATGGCAGAGACCGTGGATTCGCCGTCCATGACGAAGATCCGGTCCGCAGTCGCCACCGGCGGGGCCGTGATGTGGAACTTGCGATTGCCCTTCTGGCCAAAGCCCTTGCGCCAGGCGATTTCGAAAGCCTTGCCGGCGTCGACATGCTCGACCGACTGCTCGGCGCTGCCGCCCGGCAGGCGCCATTCGGCCTGGACGGCCGGTTCTGGCAGATAGAATTCTGTGCCTTTCAGAACCTCGGCGGGCTCGACCTTCTGGTCGAACGCGATGACCGAGATCCGCTGGCCCTGCGTCGCTGTGGCCTTGTCTTTTTCAGCCTTGTCGAAGGGGTTGAGCTTGGAGACCGTCGAGCAACCGCCCACCATCACCGTCGCCGATATCAGCGCGATCAACGCCACAGAACGCTTGGAATTCATGGAGCGGCTCATTGGGCGCTGTTCGGCGCGGGTTGCGGAGCGATCGGCATGGTCGCGGGCGGCGGCAGCTCGATCGAGGCTTTGACGACAGCGGCCAGATCCTTGGCCGAGCCCGAATCGATCATCTGCATCGCTGCCTGGGAGCGCTGGCGAACGCCTTCGGAATTGTTGTCGAGCAGGTTGGAAAGCACCGAGAAGTCCTCGCGGGCGCCCTTGAGATCGCCGCCCTGAAGCTTGGCGAACGCCAGGGCTTCCTTGGCGTTCACACGATATGGGCTCTTTTCCCCAGCCAACGGCGTCAACCTCGCTTCTATATCCTTGAACGAGGCCGTATCCATGAGCGCCAAGGCGGATTTGAGGCGCGCCAGGTCGCCAATCACCGGGTCGGAAGAAAGCTTGGCCGCTTCGTCGAAATAGCGCACGGCGTCGGCGGTTTTGCTCTCTTCGAGGCGGATGCCACCCATGTGCATCAGTGCCAGGGCGCGATAGCCGGAAGCGCCGCTCTTGGACACCGCCTCCATGGCCGGGAAGCCCTTGCCCGGCCCGTCGCGGCCCATGGTCTCGATCGCGGCCTGATAGGTCTCCGACGCCTTCGCCGCTTCCTTGGTCTGATAGGCGGTCCAGCCCCAATAGCCGCCCACGCCGATGACGATCGCCGCCGTTGCGGCGCCGATCCACGGCAGCGCCTTCAGCGCGAGGGTCCTGTAACGGTCGGAGCGAAGCTGCTCTTCGACCTCGTCAAACACATCGACCACGAACGAGGCTCCGAAACGGACGCGGACAGCGCCCTGACGCGCCAGCACCGGACGGATCCGGCGGCGACGCATGGTTTACAACAGAATGCAGCCGGCAGAGGGCCGCCAGCGCAGGCGGGGAACCTATAGCGTGAACGGGCCAGCCGCAACGGGCGCTGGCGCGGCGGCTAGCCCTTCTTGGCGTAGTAGGTCTCGGCCTCTCCCGGGAAGGTCCGCGCCTTGACGTCGGCGGCGTATTCCCGGGCGGCGCACTCGATCTCGCCTTTCAGGTCGGCGTAGCGGCGAACGAACTTCGGCGTCCAGTCGAACAGGCCCAGCATGTCGTCAGTAACCAGGATCTGGCCGTCGCAGCCGGCAGAGGCGCCGATGCCGATGGTCGGCGGCGCGATGGCGGCGGTAATCTCGCGAGCAAGGCTCTCGGCAACGCCCTCAATGACCACCGCGAAGGCCCCGGCGTCGGCGGTGCGGCGGGCCTCGTCGAGAATCACCGCGCGACCTGCCTCGTCCTTGCCTTTGGCCTTGAAGCCCCCGTCGACCAGCACCGCTTGGGGCCGCAGACCCACATGGCCCATTACCGGTACGCCGCGCCTGGTCAGATATTCGATAGTCGCCGGAACGGTGGGACCGCTCTCGACCTTCACGGCCTGGGCGCCCGTCTCCTTCATGATCCGCACGGCGTTGGCATAGGCGAGCTCGGGCGAGGCCTCATAGGAGCCAAACGGCATGTCGACCACGACCATGGCCTTGCGAGAGCCCCGCATGACCGCCTGGCCGTGCAGGATCATCATCTCCATCGTCACCCCCACCGTATTGGGCAGGCCGTGGACCACCATGCCCAGCGAGTCGCCGACCAGTAGCAGGTCGCATGCGTCGTCCAGAGCCGCCGCGACCGGCGCGGTATAGGCTGTCAGGCAGACGATGGGCACGCCGCCCTTGCGGGCGGCGATGTCGGGGGCTGCGAGGCGGCGAACCGTCTCATCACGGTGCGAGGACAGAACCATGCTCCAGAACAGGCCCCGGCAAGGGCGAAGACGCGCTATTGTCGGTCAGATCGCCCCGCGCTGCAACATGAACAATGATCAGTCGTTATCCCGGTCAGAACTCTTCCATCGCCCGGGTCACGGCGAAGCCCAGGGCCAACAGCGCCAGGCCCGCCGCCAGCCACAGCGCCTCGACGCTGGCGGGCGTGGCGACCACCTGATTGAACTTGTTCAAGGCCAAGTCGATATCGGCGTTCAGATCCTGCGTTCCATCCCGCGAGAGGGCCTGCAATTCAGCCGAGAAGCGGGTGGTGACCAGTTGCACCGCCGCGATCAGACCCGCCACGATGCCGGCGCCGCCGATCAGGACACGACGCAGCGCCCAGCCGCGATCGAGGCTGGCGGCGATCTGGGCGGTGAACAGCTCGGCGTCCGGAAAGGCCGGTGGCTCGTTGTAGAGCCGCGTCAGCTGCGCTTCGAAATCGGGTTCAGCCATGAGCTTCCCTCCTCGCGCTTTCAGTGGGTGGGGCCAGTTTAGCCCTGAGTTTATCCAAACCACGTTTGACATGGGATTTCACCGTGCCGATCGGGATGTTCAAGGCCTCGGCGACCTCGGCGTGCGACCAGTCGCCGCCATAGCAGAGCGAGACACAGAGCCGCTCGCCTTTCGACAGGCTCTTGAGGGACTCGTCCAGGTCGATGCGGTTGACCGTGCGAGGCTCGTTTAGCGCCGTCGGATCATCGCTATCCTGGACTTCGTCGGTGAAGATCATGCGGGCTTCGCGCTTGACCTTGCGCAAATAGCACCGCGCCGCGATCCGCTTGATCCAGCCGCCGAAGGCACCTTCGCCGCGATAGTCCGCCACCTGCTCAAACCCGGCCAGGAAAGCGTCCTGAGCCATGTCGTCAGCTGTCGCCGAGTCGGCCCCCATGCGGCGCAGCAGGCCCCGGACCGCCGAGCCGTGTCGCCTGACCAGCTCGCCATAGGCGCGCCGGTCACCCGCCGCCGCCAAGGCGGCGAGCTCGACATCGTGGCCCGTTGGTGGGCGGTCCATGGCCATGCTTTTCCCCTTCCCCAAGGTCCAGCGATCAGGCCGGCTTGGGCTTGTTCGGGTTGAAGAAGCTGAGAACGATAAAGGCCAGGCCGATCACGATGGGGATGGCCGCGATGCCCATCGCCGGGAAGTGGAAATCACGCTCTTCGAAGCTGACGAAATAGCCAAACAGTCCCAAGCCGAGGCCGACCGCCATCCAGATAATGCCCGTGCGCAAGTCGCTGAGCGAAGTCGGAGCAGTCTTTACGGTCCGGGTCAGGGCTTCGATGACCTCGGGCGGAACAGGCTGGCCCTTGTCGATGGCGGCCCGCAGCGTCGTTTGCATCTCAAGACGTTCACGGCTCTTGAGCCAAACGGGCACAAGCACGATTGCGCCGATGACGACGAACATGACGATCGGAACCCAGTTGTGATCCACGGCGAAACTCCTCTTGGTGGACGCGCGCCTCGCGAGCGCCGCCTTCTGACTATAAGAGGCACCCAGACAGGCGTTTGGAGGCGCCCGGCGAGATGAAACTTTCGTAAGCTATTTCCGCGCCAGCAACCGGTCGCCCAGCATGATCGAGGCAAGCGCCAGAACCAGCATGCCAACCACCGGAACTAGGCTCGGGGCCAGGGCGTCGACCGCCAGGTTCAAAACCGGCGAGCAGGCCCACAACACCATACTGCCGACCAGGGCCGCCGCGCCGCCGGCCAGAAGGCGATCGAGGAACACACGGCGCTCAACAGCCTCCATGACCTCGGCCACGAACACGTCGGAGGCGCGCGACGGGGGCACCTCGCTCAGGAAGGCGGCCAAACGATCATCGGGGGTCATGACGGATCTCCCAGTATGGCCAGCAGGCTCTCACGACCGCGGGCTACATGCGACTTAACAGTGCCAAGCGGCAGGCTCAGGGCCTCCGAAGCCTCCGGGTGCGACCAACCCTGCCCAAGGCAAAGGGTGACACAGGCGCGCTGGTCTTCCGCCAAGGTGTTAAGCGCGGCTTGCAGGGCCATCCGATCCTCCCGGGCGACCTCCGAGGCCGCCTCAAGCGCTTCCTGGCCCCGCCAGTCCTCGTTGCGCCGGGCCGACCGGCTGAAGGCGCGATGTTGATCCTGCGCCTTGCGCCAAGCGATTCCGTAAAGCCAGGCGCGAAAGCCATCGTCGGCGCGCAACCGCCCCAAGCTCGTCCAGGCCGCCACGAAAGCCTCCTGAGCGATGTCGTCGGCGTCAAACCAGCCGCTCTTCCGCAGAAACCCCCTCAGGGGCTTCTCGTGGATCGCGACCAGCCGGGCGAACGCCGCCTGGGATCCGGCTCGTGCCGCCCTGACGAGCGGCGCGTCCATCAGGCTTTCGGGCCTCGCCCCGTCAGCACCGACACCAGAGACGCCAGGCTGAGCGCGCCCATGACGAAGGCGACGATCAAGAAGGCCGGGCCGGCCTCGTAGAGGTCGGAGGTCGCGGCGAAGGTGAAGCCCATGCCCAACACGCCAAACAGCACCACATGGTACCAGCCCCGCTCGCGGCGATAGCGATAGCGCGTGCGCACGTGGTCTCGATCATCGTCGAGATCATCGTCGATATCATCATCGAGATCATAGCTGCTGCGCTTGTTCAGGCGCGCCAGCAGTTCCGGCGGCGGCTCGCGCCCGCTGGCGGCATAGGTCTTCAGCAGGTCCAGCGTGTCGCGATTTGCGCGATAGGACAGCCAGCTCTGAAAGCCGCCATACGCAAACCAGCCCAGCGGAAAGATCAGCCACCAATACGCACGAAACAGGTCTTCCATGGGCTTGCCCCCTCCGAATTGACGCCTAGGTCTTGTTGAGTTTGGCCAGCAGTGCGGGCGGCGCCTCGCGGCCGCTGCGGACATAGGTCTGGATCAGATCCATGGCGTCGCGGCGCGCCTTTTGCGCCAGCCAAGCGTTCCAGCCCGAGATCA
Organism: Caulobacter sp.; assembly: GCA_031415995.1. Lineage (GTDB taxonomy): Bacteria > Pseudomonadota > Alphaproteobacteria > Caulobacterales > Caulobacteraceae > Caulobacter. The sequence goes on from JANOSS010000033.1 coordinate 21,771, forward strand.
CGGCCCAGCTCAGCGGAAACACCAGCCACCAGAACGAATCGATCAGGCCCAGCATTGTCATCCCTCCGATGGACGCGAGACGTTCGCGCCCGCTTCTGAAGGTTAGTCGCCGCCGATCATCGTCCTGGATGCAACCAGATGCGAAATAATTTCGGACGGGGATTCAAAAACGATCGTCGGGCCGTGCTCGGCCAGGATGGCGCGCTTGGCTGCCCCCCAGGTCACCGCGCCGCTGGCAAGCCCAAGCGCTTGGGCCGCCTCGATATCGCGGGTCTCGTCCCCGATGCAGATCACCCGGTCGCGCGCGGCGCCGGACGTCACCTTGCGAAACTTGCGCGCCTTGCCAAACAGCGAGGCCCCGCAGGAAAACTGGCTGATCAGGCCGGAAAGCTCGGGGCCCAGCACCGAGCGGATTGTGCGCTCGCTGTTGGAACTGACCACGGCCAGTCGCAGCCCGGCGTCATGCAGCGCCTTGAGCATGGCTGCGGTCTCGGGAAACAGCGGAATGGAGTCGCATTCAGCCGCCATCAGCTTCTTGCCGTGCGAGGCGATCATCGGCAGCTTCCAAGGCGAGATGCCAAGATAGCGGATGACCTCGCGCGTGCCGCGCCCACGCAGCATGTCGATCTCTTCGTCGGTGACCGTCTTGAAGCCAAAGCGCCGGGCCATCGGATTGACGGCCTTCATCATCCACGCCGCGCTGTCGGCCAGCGTGCCGTCGAAGTCGAAAATGACCATGTCGTACGACGGGACGGGATAGGCTCCCACGGAACGGTTCCTGCGCTTTTCATTTTCAGACGGAGCGTCCATGGCCGAAATAGCCCCGCTTCGCCCCGGCTGTCGTCCTAAATTCCGCCGACTCGCGCTTTGCGCAAAGTCGAATGCCTCAACCGGCCTTTCCGAAGGCCCGCGCATACACATCCGGCTTAAAGCCGGCGGTCAAGTTTCCGTCGATGTCGAGCATGGGTCGCTTGATCATCGAAGGCTGGGCCAACATCAGGTCGATCGCCTTGCGGGCGTCCAAATCCTGCTTTTCGGCGTCCGCCAGCTTGCGGAACGTCATGCCCGCCCGGTTCAGCACCGTCTCCCAGTCCAGGACATCAACCCAGCGCTCCACGCGACACCGGTCGATCCCTGCGACCTTGTAATCGTGAAAGGCATAAGCGACGCCCTGCCCGTCCAGCCAGTCGCGGGCCTTCTTCATCGTGTCGCAGGCCTTGATGCCGTAGATCGTGACGCTCACAGACCATTCCCTTTTTGAAGGCGCCGACGGGTAGCCGCGCGGCCTTCCGGGCGCAAGTCACCCGACGAGCGGATAGCGGGCCAGAACCTCGCGCCGCTCCTTGCCGTGATGACTGACCACCAGAGCAAACTCGCTCACGGTCCCGCTCACCGGTTGGATGGCGGCGACCACCGCGCCCGGCTGGCCATAGACGACCGTCAGATGGGGCGTGAAGTTCAGGTGAGAACCGTAGAGCCTCTCCCCCAGGCCAGGGCCTGTCGAAGGGCCGCCTGGAAAGCTTCCAGCGCCTTTAGCCCTTCACCGCCGTGCACCACGACGCTCCTGAGAAAGCCGCCGATCTGGTCGAGCGACACCCGGAACGGCGCCATCGACAGTTTCGCCGCCGCGCGGGTGATCCGTTAGAGCGTTTTCCGATAAGTGTGAAACGGTTATCGGATCTAAAAACGCTCTAAACTTTTGATTTAGAGCCTTTTTCGTCCGACCCTGATGAAGCCATCAGGGTCGGAAAGGGCACTAGTTCAGGCTCGCTGGCACCTCATCCCAATAGTCAAAGTGACCAAGAGTGGCGTGCGTCAGATCCGGGCTGAAGACCGCGCCGCCGAGCCCGTTAACGACCCGATAGGAACGGCCGCGGGCCTGGGCGGCCATTTTGGCTTCCTGGTCTAGCTAGACCATCAGGATCAGGTGCCTGTCGCGAGGCGCGGCCTTGAGGCCAAACAGCGAGGGCTGCTCGCAATCGCGCGTCATAGATCAGCCCGCCTTGGCGGCGGCCAGGCTGGCGCGCAGGCGTTCGGCCACAGCGCCCAGCGTGATCGCCGACAGCGCCTCGTCGACCGCGAGGGTGTCGTCTGTCGAAGCGATAAGGGCCAGGCGATGGGTGAAGTCGGTCACCGCCGTGATGTGTTGGGCGAGGAGGTCGACCGTGTGCAGTTCCTGCATCACCTGATTGCGGCTCTCTGGCGGGCTAACCGCCAGGATCTGACCCAGCGCGTCGTCCAGTTTTCCGCAGGCCTCGGCGGCGATCGACATTTCCGCCGAAACGGCCGCCAGAATCGCGGCGATGCTGGAGCCCGCGCTGTCCTGTTCCGAAGTCATCATTCCCCCGACGTTCAGTCTCTGTGTGTTTCCCGCCCCTTGCGCGCATCGCGAAGGCCGGCTGTTGGGTCACGTTGGAGTGATCCCGGGTCCGACCGCAAGGGCGATTACGCCAATCAGGCGAATTGACCGGCCCGATCCGGGGCCGCCTCAGGCCTCAATGATATGGGGGACGAAGCGCGCGAGGTTCTTGGTGACCACGCTGTCGTCCTCGCGGATACCGATCCCGGCGGGCTCATTGCCCACCATCCAGGCGCCGACGACAGGGTGCTTGCCCGCAAAAATTGGCGGCGGGTGATAGGCCTGCACAATTGCACCCTCCTGACCGTAACCCTGGTCCAAGACAGGTTCGTCGGCGCCAATGATCTCGACATTGGCACCTTCGCGCGAGAACAATGGCTTGCGCACATAGCGCGCCCCAAGGGCCGAGGCGCGCGGATCGTGCTCGAAATAGGCTTCGAGCAGATTGGGGTGCCCGGGGTGCCGCTCCCACAATAGGGGCAGGATGCCCTTGTTAGAGAGGATCGCCTTCCACGGCGGCTCAAGCCAGCGCACACCGGCGGTCTTCAGGTGCGCGGCATAGGGCTCGCGCAGCATGAACTCCCAGGGATAGAGCTTGAACGCCGCCTGGACGATGAAGCCCTCATGATCCACGAACTGGCCTTCTCCGTTCAAGCCAATGGCGTCGATGGCCACGAACTTGGGATCGAGACCGGCCTGCAGCGCCAAGTCTTCCAGGAAACGAACGGTCTGGCGATCCTCGACCGCCGAAGCGTCGCTGGCGAAGTGGACGAAGCCGCCGGTCGGAAACAGGGTGGCGAAGCGGTCCCGCAGCGCCTCGAACAGGCTGTTGAACTGATCGGTCCCTGCCGGCAGGGTGCCGGAGGCCAGCAGTTCCTCGAGCCATAGCCACTGAAAGGTGGCCGCCTCGAAGACGCTGGTCGGGGTGTCTGCGTTGTATTCGTAGAGCTTTGGTTTGGAGGCACCGTCATAGCCGAAGTCGAAGCGGCCATAGAGCGAGGGCTCCTTGGCGCGCCACGAGGCGGCGACGAAGTCCCGGTGCTCGACCGGTATCGCCAGCCGCGTCATCAGGGCCTCGCTGCCGACCGCCTCGTCGACGAGGTCGAGGCATAGCTCGTGCAGTTCCGCCGCCGCCGGCTCCAGGTCGTCTTCGATCTGGGTCAGGGTGAAAGCGTAGGCCACCGACTCGTCCCAATAGGGCTGGCCGTCGGTGTGATGATAGACGAAGCCGACAGCGTCGGCTTTCGCCTGCCAGTCGGCGCGCGGCGTCAGGTCAAGTCGGCGCATGCACTCTAGGTTTCGCTCGACTTCTGCTCGATCTGCAGCGGGGCTGCGGCCGGGGGAGCCAGGCGGGCCAGGATGTCGTCGGCCGAGGACTGACCCGGGCCGATGCCGGCCAGACGCAGCTTTTCGTCCAGATCCGCACCGGTGCGCCGGTCTTCCAGTTCGCCGGCCGCCTTGATGCGTTCGCCGCGGATGGCCTGCTTTTCCTTGATACGGGCCAGGCTGTCGGCGGCCGAGCCCAGCGAAGAGCCGGCACCCGCGCCGCGCGCGGCGACCGAGGCCTGGGCCTTCTGGACGGACTCGTTGACCTTCACGACGTCGACTTCGCGACGCAAGGTCTCGATGCGGCGGTCGGTGGCGGTGATGGCCTGGTGAAGCTGGTCTTCGGCCTGACGCATGCACTCGATCTGGGGCTCTTTCAGGGCAATGTCCTGCTCGAGATCGGCGATGCGCTGGGCCACTTGGCGGGCCAGGTCCATGTCTCCCTTGGTGACGGCGGCGCGGGCCGAGCCTTCGTACTTGGTCACCTGCTCACGGAAGCTGGACACTTCTTTTTCCAGTATCCGGCGACGAGCCACCAGGGTGGCCATGTCGTCGCGGGCCTTGCCCTGAGCGGTGTCGGCGTCACGGATTTCCTGGTCCAGGATCCGGATGGCGTTGGCGTCGACGACGGCGGCCGAGGCGTCATGCGCGCCCGCGCGGCCCAGGGTGAACAGCTTGCGCCAGATGGACATCGGTGGGTCTCCGGGAACGATATTAGGCGGGAGTGAAGGACGAGCGCAGGTCGGAAGCGGCCTCGATGGCGTTCTCGGCCAGGACGCGCAACTCGATCAGGATGTCGTCCAGCGACGAGGACGGCGCCAGTTCGCCGAACAGTTCGTAGTAGTCGCGGTCGCCGACCGTACCGATACCGAAGTTCGACAGCGGCACCAGTTTCTGGGCCTTGAGCAGAAACTCGTTGAAGGCGTGGCGGTCATCCTGCTCGTCGACCGGCCACAGCAGGACCGAGGCGGCGATCTGCTGGTCGCTGACGCTGACGAAAATTTCCAGGTCACCCTGTTCGTGCATGGTGACCAGCAGGATGGGATCAGCGCCTTCGACGACACGGGCCGTCATCGCGTCGCTGAGGCCATCCGCCAAGGCGGTCTGCAACGAGCGAACAGTCCAGGCGGGGGTCGTCATGGGGCGTCATCCTCCAGAGGTCGTGCGTTTCATACAAGATGGGAGGGCGAACGCCAGTCGTCGAGAGCATCTCCCCGGGGTTCGTCATGACAAGTTCGTAATGGCGCAGCCCCTGTTGCCCGGACAGCGGGCGTCGTACACATAGAATGAGTCGCCACCGGGTCCGCTTTTGATGTTCAGCAAGCTCTTCGGACGCAAGGATGCGGCGCTCGCCGCGCCGGCCCTGCCCGCCATCCGCAATGTCACGCTGGGCCGAACCGTCTGGCTGGACACCCTGGCCTGGAGGCGGTTTGGCGGCGACACGCGTTTCTCGCTGGACCGCGACACGCTGGAGATCACCGCCCAGGGTGTGGTCGACCTGAAGGACGGCGGCTTCATCCATCGCTTCTACACCGACGACCACGTGTTGTTTCAGGCGGTCTCCGACGATCGCGAGGGCCAGCGCTTGACCGATGTGACGGTCTTCATGCCCTGGGACAGCGCCTATCCCGGCGAACGCGGCGACCGTGAAGCCTGGGCCGCGCGGCTGAAGGCCCGCACCTTCTCCGCCAAGGGTCTGGCGGACTACGCTCGCCTGTGGTTCGGCGACGAAGCCGAAAGCCAGGACCCGGTCACCTTCTGGGAAGACCTGCATGACGACCGGGATGGCATTCCGGACCGCCGCATCTTCCAGACCTGCATGCTGTTTGCCCGCGACCTGCCGGGCGACGGCCGCGAATTGCTGCTCGCCATCGAGCAGGAGAGCGAAGACCACGAGGTCTCGTTCGAGATCATGCTTGGCATCCCGCTGGAAGCCGGCGAATTCAAAGCCTGACTGGAAAGAGACAGACCATGTTCGATATTCAGGGGTTCGCTTCCAGCGCCCTCGCCTTCCTGGTGGCCTTCGTTGCCGCAGGCCTGTTCACTGTGGCCTTCAAGGTCATCTACCAGTGGGTGACGCCCTACCACGAGGGCACGCTGATCCGCGAAGGCAACGTCGCCGCTGCCCTGGCCCTGGGCGGCGCATTGGTCGGCTATGTGCTGCCACTAGCCTCGGCGCTAAGCCACACCGTGTCACTGGTCGAGTTCTGCGCCTGGGCCGCCCTGGCCGGCGTGATCCAGATCGCGGCCTTTACCTTGATCCGCATAGTGGTGATGAAGGATGTCGCCGCCCGCATCGAACGTGGCGAACTGGCCTCCGGCGTCTATCTGGCCAGCATTTCCATCGCCGTGGGCCTGATCAACGCCGCCTGCATGACGTCTTGAGGCGCATCATGACCGCTCAACCCAAATCCCTCCAAGCCGCGCCTCGCCTGAAGCGCTCGCGCAGCCTCACCCTCACCACCCTCATGGCGGGGGCGGCGGTATCGATCACGGCGTGCGACAACGCTCCGGCGGTCACCCAGTGGGGCGACCCGCCGGCGGCCCAGGCGGGCAAGGCCGTCGAGGCGCGCACCTTCACCAGTCTGGACGAGTGCAAGGCCTCGGGCGATTTCACCGCCCAGCAGTGCGAAACCACCCAGGCCCAGGCCCAGAAGGACAGCGCCGAGAACGCGCCCAAGTTCAACGACCAGCAAAGCTGCGAGGAGCGTTATGGCGTCGACCAGTGCGTGCCGCGCTCCAGCCAGGGCGGTGCAGCTTCTTCACGCCCCTGTTGACCGGCTTTATAATCGGCCAGGCGCTCAACAACATGGGCGGTGGTTATCGCGGCGCGCCGATGTATCGCGACCGGAACGGAACCTATTACGGCGGCAGCGGGTACCCGCTGTCGCGCGATTACGTCACCGGCCGAACGCGGGTGCGCTCGGAAAGCTTCGATGCGCCCTCGCGCGCCGAGGCCCCAAGCCGCGTCCAGAGCCGCAGCTCAGTGATCTCGCGCGGCGGATTCGGCGGCGGACGCTCGTTCGGCGGCTGATGGGGCACCATCTCGCCATAGGTCCGCAGCTTTCCAGCGTCGCTTGAGTGGCGCAGGAGCAATGAGCCAAAGGCCTGGTCACCAGCTGGAACAGGGCCGGGGGGCGCCATCTCCTATCCCCTCGGCGACCATCTGGTGGTCCTGATCGGCGCTGCCCCCGGTAAAGTGGTGCTGAGCGACGGCACGAGCCTGAACCTCTTTCGCTTGGCCTCAGCCGCACCGGCCCTGCGCCCGGACCGGCGCGTGGAGCGCTGGCGATCTCGGACCTGTGTCACAGCGCGGACGCCATAACGACATCAGGCGCGAACCCGCCCATGCCGCCGTCGACGCCGTCACCTGAAGGACGAGACCGCGCCAGCGACGCGATGCCACCTTGATCTCCCTGGCTGAGCAGCTACGGCGCTGGTCGCGGCCGAGTCAGGTCGAACGAGACCCTAAACAGCCGCCCAGGCCTCGCCAGCGCATAGGTGAAGCCGTCCTGCGTGAGCCCCGGCGACCACACGTTGGTGTTGGACACCGCGCGATCCAGCCGGGTGAATAGAGCCCGCGACACCGCGTCCACCGGAAATCTCTGCAAGGAAAAGGACCCCGCATCGACCGCATCGCCGCGATCAAGGACAATTCCGTTCGGTCGCGTCCGACAAGTCTGGTCAACGCCCTGCTCGTCCAGAACCTGGGCCCGGCCAGGGTGATGGTCGAGACGCTGAAACTGACGGACAGCACACGCGATGACATCGACGATGTCTACGCCTCGCGGCTGCAGTCCGAGCCTGCCGGCGGAGGCGACGACATCCACTTCCATCCAGTCGAACCCCGGACCCTGCGCGCGGGGCTGAAGATCAATTTATGACCAATCGTGACAAATCAGGATGATTTTCCCTTCGCGGCTCTCCAAGGTCATCCTGCGAATTCATCCGGACTAAGTGTCTGAAGGGCTTTTGAACTTGTCCAAGCTTTCTATCCGCTACGCCGTGGCCGGTGTTATCGCCGCCACCCTAGCCGTGTCGTTGGCACCCGGCGCCCAGGCCGATGCCATCAAGCAGACCAAGGCGCCGTTCGACGACAAGTTTCGCCAGCTGGAAGGCGAGGACTGGCCGACCCCGACCGACTATCGCAACGCTGCAGGCGCGCCGGGCTATCGGTACTGGCAGCAGAAGGTCGACTACGACGTCGCCGTGCGCCTTGATGAAGACTCCAAGATGCTGACCGGCAGGGAGACCATCACCTATCGCAACAATTCGCCCGACAAGCTGCCCTATCTGTGGCTGCTCCTGGACCAGGAATACAAGCGCGACTCGATCAGCAAGCTGACCGAAACCGTCTCGGGCGACAGCATCAGCCTGGGCCAGGTCCGCCGCATCCAGCGTTTCAAGGAATGGGAGGGCGGCTTCACCATCAAGTCGGTGAAGGACGCCCAGGGCCGACCGCTGAAGTTCACCGTCGTCGATACGCTTCTGCGCGTCGATCTGCCGTCCGCCGTGCGCGCCAATGGCGGCGAGACCAAGTTCACGATCGAATGGTCTCTGCCCATGGCCGAGAACAAGGTCGTCGGCGGGCGCAGCGGCTACGAGTGCTTCACCGGCAAGGGCGAGGACGGCAACTGCATCTATGAGGGCGCCCAGTGGTTCCCCCGCCTGGCGGTCTATTCGGACTATGAAGGCTGGCACAACAAGGCCTTCCTCGGGGACGGCGAATTCACGCTGGAGTTCGGCGACTATCGCGTCGCCCTGACTGTGCCCTCCGACCACGTGGTCTCGTCCACCGGCGTGCTGCAGAACCCGGCTGCCGTTCTGAGCGCCGCCCAGCGCGAGCGCCTCGCCAAGGCCCGCACCGCCAGCGAGCCCGTCTATGTTGTGACACCGGAAGAGGCCGTGGCCGCCGAAAAGGCCAAGGCCACGACCGAAAAGACCTGGATCTTCCAGGCCGGCAATGTGCGCGATTTTGGCTGGGCCAGTTCGCGCAAGTTCGTGTGGGACGCCCTGGGCGTGAAGCAGGATGACCCCGCGGCCGAGTATCCGGTCGTGATGGCGATGTCCTTCTTCCCCAAGGAAGCCCGCCCCCTGTGGGACGCCTATTCGACCAAATCGATCGCCCACACGCTGAAGGTCTATTCCGACTTCACCTTCGCCTATCCCTACCCGCTCGCCCAGTCGGTCAACGGCCCGGTCGGCGGGATGGAGTATCCAATGATCAGCTTCAACGGCCCACGGCCGTTGAAGGACAAGAAGACTGGCGCCCTGACCTATACCGAGCGCGCCAAATACGGCCTGATTGGCGTGGTCATCCACGAGGTCGGCCACAACTATTTCCCGATGATCGTCAATTCCGACGAGCGCCAGTGGACCTGGATGGACGAGGGCCTCAACAGCTTCCTTGAGTTTCAGGCCGAGATGCAGTGGGACAAGAAGTTCCCCTCGCGTCGCGGTGAGCCCAAGGACATCGTCGAGTACATGGTCAGCCAGGACCAGGTGCCGCTGATGACCCAGTCTGACTCGGTGATCCAGCTTGGCCCTAACGGCTATTCCAAGCCGGCTACTGCCCTGGTGATCCTGCGCGAAACGATCATGGGACGCGAGCTCTTCGACCGGGCTTTCAAGGAATATTCCAACCGCTGGCGCTTCAAGCACCCCACGCCTTACGACTTCTTCCGCACGATGGAAGAGTCGTCAGGGGTTGATCTGGATTGGTTCTGGCGCGGCTGGTTTTACTCGACCGACCATGTCGACATCGCGCTGGACAAGGTCGTCAAGGCGCGGATCGAGAGCGGTGATCCCGACGTCGAAGCTGGGGTCCGCAAGGCCAGAAACGACATCGAACCAGAGTCGCGCACTGCCGCAAACAATAGCGGAGCGACGGTCATCGAGCGCGACGCCAAGGTCCGCGATTTCTACAACGCTAATGACGAGTTCGCGGTCTTTGACAGCGCGCGAAAGAAGGCCAAGACGGCCCGCGAGGACCTGACGCCGCAAGAGCAGGCGGCCCAGGACCTGAAGGACAACCTCTATCGCTTCACGTTCCGGAATATCGGCGGCCTGGTGATGCCCGTGATCGTCAAGATGGACTTCGCCGACGGCACCAGCGAGACGGTGCGAATTCCCGCTGAAATCTGGCGCAAGAACTCAAAGCAGGTAACCTGGCAGTATGTCTCGACCAAGGACCTGAAGGGGGCCCAGATCGACCCCCTGTGGGAAACCGCCGACGCCGATCGCGGCAACAACGTCTATGAAGGCGCCATCACGCCGACGACGCTGAAGATCCAGAAAGCGCCGGAAACGACCAACCGCATGAAGGACGCCAATCTGAAAGTCGAGCCAGGCGGTCTGGGAACCTTGCCTTCGGAAGAGCCCAAGAAGGACGAAGGCTCCAAGTGATGGCCCGCGCGATCGCCCTGTTCGCGGCGGCGGGCCTTGTGCTCGCGCCGCTGCCGGCGTCGGCGCACCGGGGCCATGGGGTGTTGAGCGTCGTCGAGATCGACGCTCGTACCGGCGGTGTCACGGTCAGCCACCGGATCGCCGCCCACGACGCGGAGCCGGCGCTCGCCCTGATCGCCCCAGACGCCCAGACCAGCCTCGACGATCCCGACGCCGTAGACGCCCTGAAGGCTTATATGATGCGGACCTTCTCGTTGGAGATAGATGGCGACTTCGTCGATCTGACCCTGAAGGATCTGACCCTGGGCGCGGACGAGGTTCGCTTTGAGTATGTCGGCCAAGTGTCCCCGGCAGGCGTCCGCGCCGCCATCGGCCTGCGGGCGGCGATGTTCGCCGACGTCTATGGCGACGAGGTCAATCAGGTAAACGTCCGCCGCTTGGGCATCACTCGAACGCTCGTTTTCAGCGGCTCCGACGCCGACGCGCCTCAGACCTTGGATGCCCTCGAGCGCTAGATCAAAGGGCGCTAAAATTGAAGCGTGCCTGCTGCCCCTGGCTTTTCTGACGCGCTCCGGCCGGCGCTCACTTCGGCTGCGGGATTGACGGATTTTCCGTGCTCAATGCGTCGGTGACCATCCGATTGGCCGTTTCGCATCGGCTCTCGCCGAGTTGGGAATTGTGGCCCGGCGATGCGTGTTCGCTGGCCTCGCGCGCCATCGCTTCCGCTGCAGCCTCATCGATGGCGCGCCGAAGCTCGGCCAGCCGCTTGTCAGCTCCGGCCATGGTGGCCCAAAAGGTCTTGTCGTGAGTCGTGGGGTCACCGTCACCAACTGGCTTGGAGGCGCAGAGCTGAGCATCCAGCGGCGCAGGGCTGGTGCTTTCAGCACCGCCCGCGATGAGGTTTTTGGCGTGAGCTACGATCGCTCCGGGGATCCTGAACAGTAACAGACTAGACAACGGCCTGGACTTTGCGTTGGCAGTCGAGGATCGCTGAGCAGGTGAAGGCAACGACCCTTTCGGTCAGGCTGGCCACATCGTCTTCTGCGAAGCCGTGATCACGAGCCCAGATCTTTACGGCATGCTTGAGGATGATCGCCGCCGGGTCGGAGGCGAACGCGTCGGCGATAGCGTCCTGGTCGATCGACGGCCCTCTGAGGACTGCAGCTTCGAGAGACATGGCGAGGTTCCTGATACAACGGGAAGGGGCGTGTTCCAACGGCGGCGCGACTGGAAAGGTGTTCAGGGAGAGGGACCCGACCGAAGGGGCAGTCGGGTCCGGAGGCGGCGAAAACGGCCAGCGGTGGCGGGCCGAATGCTGTGTAGGTCTTGGCGGCACTCCAACGATGGCGGTCGACAGAGAGGTTCTCCAGCCGCCTGGACTGTTGTCGTCGCGGCCTACGCCCGGAAATATGAATGCGCCGCCGGCGCATGACTGTGCGGAACCGCACATCGCCGGACATATAGGTGCCGGCTCAGCCCGCAGCGGCGAGAATCAGGCGCGTGTGAGATTGAAAATGGGGGTCGCCGGGAAGCCCTTGCGCCCTTGAGTGCGCCCTACGTAGCCACAACGAACGCGATCGCCGTGAAGGGTCGCCAGCGCCCCGGCCAAGGCTTCGCTGACACAGGCCGAGCCCGGGGCGACCTCCGGCTCGATACGTGCGGCGACGACCACGTGAGCGCCCACGACGGCCGGCGCCTTGGTCAGCGGGTTGGTCGTCAGATGCACCGGTCCATAGTGACCGCCAATTCTGAGGCCGAGACTGCGCGGCAGGCCGAGGCTTCGAAGGTCCAGCGCGCGGTGGGCCTCCTGCAGCGCAAGCGCGGCCACGGCGGCGTCGATGGGCTGGTCAAAGACAAGGAAGAGACCATCACCCCATGTCTCGACGTGCCGCGGACGCGCATCGAGCCCCTCAATCACCTTGGCCATTTGCCCCATCACCGTGTCGATGAACGCAGGAATCTGGTCGTCGCGCAGCGCTCCAAACCCCTTCACGTCAGCGAAGAGCATAGCCTTCATCGCGCGCGAGGCGAATGCGTCTGCGTCTCGCAAGGACGGCCCGACCGCGGGAGGCCGCGGCGGACGCCGCACAGGGATGACCACCTGCCTGCGGCGGCCCTTGGCCCAATAGGCCAGATCCACCGCCACACCGGCCGGCCCGGCAGTAGCGTGACCGTCCCAGACCGCCACCTGCAACGCCTCGGTCGACAGGGTTTGGGCGCGCAGCACTGCGCAACCCATGGCGATCTGGCTGGCATAGGCGAAGACTTGCTCGTCACCGGCATAGGGATCCAGCGAAGCGTAGCGCACCGACGTGGCGCGGGCGAAGCAGCGATCGAAACGCTCGCCCCAGTCGCGCCCAAAGGGCGCGACTGACACCGCGATAAAGGATTCCCGGCTCACCGGCAGAACCAGGTGCAGTTCGGCTGCGGCCTCGAGCAGCGCCTCTGCAAAAACGATGTCTGCCCCTGCGGCCAGGCCACCATACGCAAAGCCGATCCCCTGCTCCCGCACCATACGGTCCGCCTGGTCTCGCAGGTCGCTGCCCAGGCCTTCGCTCAGGGCACCTTCTCGCGAAGCGTCCAGGATATGGCCGGTGAAGTGGGCGCAGGCTGGGGGCCGAAACTCAGCGAGCCAGGCAGGATCAACGCCTGTCTCGCGGCACAGCATTTCCAGCTGGCGCAGGGTCGAGGCGTGAGCTGCGAAGGCGCGGGGCGCATGCTTCAGGGCTTCGGCCAGGGTGTCACGCGCCGCCTCCAGTTGACCTGTCAAGAACAGCGCCTCGGCCCGGCTGGCGGTCTCGTAATAGGCCGCCACGCCTGTCTGTCGCGACTGTGGCCGAACCAGCATGGTCGCCGCCAGGGCTTGCCCGCCCGCGCGGTCTCCGGCGACGAGCGTCATGGTCGCGGCGTTGATTGCGCCATAGAGACCGCCGAAGCGTTCGAAGAGCGCTTGGTAGCGCCGGGTCGAGGCTCTGGCGAAAGCCGTCCGACGGGCCCCTCGCGCGGTCAGGGCGACGTCTTTCAGAAGCCGCGCGCCCAAGGCGATAATATCGGGATCATCATCAACCCGGTCCAGTCCGAGGCGGACATATTCGGTTCGCGCAAAATCGACCGCCCCGGCTCTCGCAAGGCAAAGCACGGCCTTGTAAGCGATTTCACGCGACGCATCGCCCGCTTCCAGGGCGGCGCGGGCGATGTCATAGGCGGCCAGGACCTCACCGCGCTGGATCAGCGCCGTGACCGCATCCATGTCGAAAGCCGGCGGCTCGATCAGGGTACCTTGCCCGCGCCGTTCTCGATCTTGGGATCCAGGGTGATGCGCTGATCATGCGAGTCGGTCATGAACAGGCTGTATTCATACTCGCCCATCCGAACACATTCGTAGATGATCTTGAAGCACGAATGCGGGGCTAGCGGTGCCCCGAACGACTGAGTGACCCAGACATAGCTAGAAAAGTTCAGCCCGAAATCGTCCTTGACGGAGATCGGGCGTCGCTGGAACTTCCAGCCGGCGTCGATGAGGCTGTCACTGAGCCTGAAGACCAGTTCACAGCGATGACTGAGGTCCAGCGACAGCGGAGTCGGGTTCTCCGGATCGAGAACATTCATGAAGTTTACGCCATCGGCGATGCCGACAAGCAGCTCCACGACACGGGCAGGTGTTGGCTCTGTCACTTTCAGTCCCCTAAGCCTTTGGTGCCAGCTAGGGGCGACTCTTTCCAGAATGCAAGGAAGCCGGGATGGGCGTAGCCCTGCGCCTTGAGCTCCCGCACGATGGCGTCTGCTGGGCCGCGCCGTCCCTGAGCCATGTAGGCGCGCGCCAGAGTGTCGAGACCGACCGGCGAGAGTGATTTGCGTCGCGGCTCCAAGGCCGATATTGCCGCTACCGGCTGCTGCGCCACCGAATAGACGACGCCGTAGAGAATGGCGCGCTCGGACACGGATTCTCGCGCGTTCGGCAGGTTATCCAGACGATCCCGCAACGCCACGGCCAAGCGTCGCGCCAGCCCGGGGTCACCACCAAGACGCGCCAGAAGGATCCTCTGCTGTTCAAGGCGACCGTCGAGGTCGACGCGCCAAGTCTTGGCCGCATCGACCGTCCGCAGCCTTGCGAGCATTGCTGCGGCCTGGGCGTGGGCGATGCGCGCCTGAACCGGCTGCCCCGTCCAGGCGGCGAGGTCTACAGTGTCCATCTGGCCGATCAGCAGATACTCTCGCCATCGTGCATTGGTCGGGTCGAGAGCCACCAATTGACGCAAGCCCCGCATCGCGGCGCCCGACCGTTCGCGGGCCTGGGCCACTCTCCCCAGATCCAGTTCCAACCGCGCGAGAGCCAACTGAGCGGCCAAGCTTCTCGCTGCCAGCGGCTTGTCGGCAGACGCCCTCGCCGAGGTCTTGGCCAAGAGGTCTGCAGCGCCCTCGCGCTCGGAGAGAGCCTCCCGAGGTCGACCCAGCTTGACCAGAGAGTCGGCCACCCAGGCATGGGCGTCCACGGCGTCGACCAGGCGGTCCTGATTGTCAGGCGAGCGGGCGCGTTCGGCCTCGAAGGCGGCCAGAGCGGCGCGGAAGGTTATCAGCGCCTCCTCCGCCCTTCCCTGTTCCAGCAAAAGAGTGCCTAGATTGCTCTTGGCATAGGCGACCTCCAGCCGCCAATCGGCGCGACCCGGATTAAGCGCGACCAGGGTTTGGGCCAACTCGCCATACCGTTTGAAGCCACGTTCCGCCCCCACGGCATTGCCTTGTCGCCATTCCATATAGGCTAGCCAGTAGACATTCTGCGCTTCATCGAAAATCCGGTCGCCGTTGTTGGGGGCACGGACCGCCAGTTCATGGGTCGTGGACGCCGCCTGACCAAAGGCGTCGCGAGCCCCGGCCAGGTCACCGCGCTGGTCCCGGATTGTGCCCAGCAGGGTCTGGGCCTTGGCGCGTTGAGTCAGGGCCCTGTCGTCAAGCTGCTCGTTGCGCGCCTTGCCGTAATAGGCCAGCACCCTGGCACCGACGCCATCCAGCACGTCCAGCCGTCCGACCGGTTCCAACTGCTCGCGCAGGTCGCCCAACATGTAGGCTACAAGGGCCTCGGTCTCGTCACGCTGGTCGCGAGCGATCTGACGGGACTTCAGGGTGGCGATGGTCATTGCCCCCATGGCGATTGTCACCACCAGAGCCGCAGCCGTGAAGGCCGTCATCAGACGCATGCTTCGGCGAGCGTCGCGCTGGACCAACTGGTCAAGGCTTACGTCCAGTAGCCTCGCGGCGATTTTCAGGCGCGACAGTCGCGGTCCGTCGCCGCTGCGCCGCAGATCCACCGCCAGGGGCTCGGTGTCCAGCGGCAGAGCGACGCGCAAGACCGGCGGCAAGGTCGCGATCAGCGACACGCCCGTCGGCGTCGCGGGCGTGATCACGCAGATGATCTGGCCGAGCCCGTGGGTTGTCAGAAAATGAGCAACTTCCTGGTCCACCCAGCGCGAGTTCGCCGAGGCGGGAGAGCAGAGCAGGATCAGGGCCTCCGAGCGATCCAGGGCGTCGCGGATCACCTCACCCAGATCAGACGAGGCGCTTAGCTCGTCGCGATCCCGGAAGATCGGCGTCAGGCTCCGCGTCGGCGCGCCCCCACCGGTTGTGGTCAAGCGGCGTGGCGCGCGGTAGGTCTCGATCGCGCGATGAACCCATTCGGCGGCTTTGCGGTCGTGATGGCTATAGCTGATAAAGGCCCGATACTGTGGTCGGCTATCCATTCGTCGTCCCCAGTTCGACAGTGCAGGAGCGTTCTCGATGGCCGTGATTCCCCCCTCGCCGCTCGCCCAGAGCCATACGCCGATCGCGCCGCCGCCTGAAGGAGACTATCGCGCCAACAGACTGTTCCGTCACATGGCCTGTGAGGAAATCGACGCCCTGGCTCAGCAGATCGAGCACCTCAACTATGGCAAGGGCGAACTGATCCTCCAACGCCTGGATGAGACCGGCGGCATTCATCTGCTGCTGAAGGGCACCCTGTTGGCGAACCAATATGCTCGCTCGGGGCGTGAGGTCGGCTATCGTCGCATTTCGGCCGGAAGCTATTTTGGCGAGATCTCGGCGATCGATGGCCTGCCCCGTTCGGCAAACATCGTGGCGCTGGAAGACGCGCGCGTCGCCCGTCTGCCGCAACCCCTGATCCAGGCCCTTTTCGAGCAATCGCCCCGTTTCATGCGGGCGATCCTGGAGGACCTGGCCAGCCTGACGCGCTCGCTGACCGATCGTTTGTTCGAATTGAGCGCCGTCTCGGTGGCCTGCCGCGTCGATATCGAGCTTCTACGCATGGCGGCCATGGCGGGCGGTGATGGCCAACAGGCCACTATCCACCCCTGCCCTACCCATGCCGAGCTGGCCGTGCTGGTTGGGAGTCAGCGTGAGGCAGTCACCCGCGAGTTAAACCGCTTGGCCAGCCTCAAGATCGTCTCCCAAACCGGCCGCACGCTGCGCGTTCTCAACGTTCCGGCTCTCGCCGACGAAATCGAACGCATCGGTGGCGAAGTTTAAATCGCTGGCCGTCTCCTATCCCGCACACTGAAGCGACCAGCGTTGACACCTTGTGGTCACCGGATCGCTTGTTCGCCTGTCTACCGCCCATGCCGGCGGCCCGTCGACAAGCTTGTGCATGCATCGCTGGCCATACCAAGCTGCATGAGAAGTGGATCAACAGGGCCGAGTCGGTTGAAGCCGCCAAGGCGAACGCCATGATCAGCGTCCAGTTGTCGGACAATTGTCCCTGCGCCAAAGAGGCGCTCTGACTATATTGAAGAAGGTTGGCGGAGACGGAGGGATTCGAACCCTCGATACCCTTTTGGGGTATGCCGCTTTAGCAAAGCGGTGCCTTCAGCCTCTCGGCCACGTCTCCTCCTGAGAGGAGCGGCTGGATAGCCTGTTCGCGGCGACATGACAATCACGCGTGGAAGGAAATCGGTGCGTTAACGTGAAGCTCAGACGGGGACGGTAGCCTGAACACTGTTTTACCGGTCCAGAGCCTCATGTCGCCCGCCATCACACGTGATCCCCAGGCCCAGAACACAGCGATCCCGGGTTCGGCGTCCGAGGGGAAGCCGCACCCCACGGCGGCGCGCGATAGGTCGGCGCGACGCTCTCCCTCCAGCGCGAGGCGCGGGCCTTTTCGTCCTGAACAGCTGGTGCCGGCGCGCGCTCGCATCGAGGCCCGCTCGCTGGCGCGCGCCTTTCGGGGCGTCGATGCTCTGGCCGCCGCCGGCTTCTGCATTGCCATTTTCGTGGCTCAGTCCCAAGCCTCTGGAGCCGCCCTGCTGCCCCTGAACGCCGGCGCAGCGCTTACCGCCGGCTTTGTGGCGCTGCTCCTGTCGCTGCGCGCGCTCGACGCCTACGTCTTCGCCCGGCGCGAGCCCCTGCCCCGCCACCTGCTGCGCGTGCTGGCCGCGTTCGGCGCCGCTGCGACCGTCGTCCTGGCCTTCAACACGGCCTGGCCGGCCCTGCCCCCCCACAAATCCTTCCCGGTCCTGGCCTTCATGGGCTTGGCTCCCGTGGTGATGGCTCTTCACGCCGTGTGGTGGGGCCTGATCGCCCGAGGACGCCGCCAGGGTCGTCTGACGCCGAACATCATCGTGGTCGGAGCCACCGCCAACGCCCAGCACCTGATAGAGGCCGCCCTGCGCACCGGCGAGGTCAATGTTCTGGGGATCTTCGACGACCGCCTCGACCGCGCGCCCGAGAGCCTGCTTGGCGTACCGGTACTGGGCGATACCTCGGCCCTGATCGACCACCGCGTCATGCCCTATGTCGACAGGGTTGTGATCACCGTCAGCTCGACGGCCCAGGCACGCTTAAGGCAGCTGGTCGACAAGCTGGACGTCCTGCCCAACCCGATCAGCCTGTTCGTCGATGTCGGTCGCGACGCCGACAGCGACGCCGCGATCTCCCGCATTGCCGACGCGGCGCTGGCCGATCTGTCCAGCGCGCCGGCCAACGCCCGCAAAGCTCTTGTCAAGCGCCTCCAGGACCTCGTCGTTGGCATTGGCGGTCTGATCGTCGCCGCTCCGGTCATGGCCATTGTCGCGGTGGCCGTGCGCCTCGATAGCCCCGGACCGATCTTCTTTCGCCAGCGTCGCCATGGCTTCAACAACGAGGAAATCCTCGTGTGGAAGTTCAGATCAATGCGTCACGAAATGGCCGACGCCCGCGCGGCGCGCCAGATCAGCGCCAATGATGACCGGGTCACCAAGGTTGGCAAGTTTATCCGCAAGACCAGCCTCGACGAACTGCCGCAGCTGTTCAATGTGCTGCGCGGCGAGATGTCGATTGTCGGCCCCCGTCCTCACGCCGTGGGCATGAAGACCGGCGATGTCGAGTCGGCCAAGCTGGTCGAGCAGTACGCGCATCGTCACCGCATGAAACCCGGCGTCACCGGCTGGGCGGCGATCAATGGCTCGCGTGGGCCAGTTGATACGCCCGAACTGGTGCGCGAGCGGGTCGCGCTCGACGTCGACTATATTGAACGACAGTCGTTCTGGCTGGACGTCTACATCATCGCCATGACCATCCCCTGCCTGCTTGGGGATCGGTCGGCGGTGCGCTGAGGCGGTGATGTTCTGGCGCGGCGTCCTCGGCTACCTGCCGGTCAATATTGCCCAGGGCGTGGTCGGCCTGCTGACCATAGTCCTGTTCACACGCGTGCTGTCGCCTGAGGAATATGGCGCTTACGCCCTCGCCTTCTCAGCGCTCAGCCTGACCCAGACCATCTTGCTGACATGGACCGAGGCGGCGATGGCGCGCTTCTTCGCAGCGCGGGCCGAGGATGGGCGACTTCCGGATCATTTCGCCACGCTCTATCGGTTGTGGGGGGCCTGCGCCCTGGCGACACCGGTGATCGCCGGTATTGCACTCTATGTCCTTCCCCTCGCCGCTCCCATGAAGGTCGCGCTGGCGGCCGCTTTCGCCGCCGTGATCGTCAAGAGCCTGACCAAGCTGTCGCAGGAACGCCGGCGAGCCGCCGGTGAAGTCTCTGGCGCGGCGTTGCTCGACATCGTCCAGACTGTCGGCGGCTTCGCCCTGGGCCTTATCCTTGCCCTCGTTGGCCTGGGCGGCGCGGCCCCCTTGCTGGGCATGGGCGCGATCTCGCTACTGTGTCTGGTGTTCGTGCTGCCAACCGACCTTGGACGCTTGCAGGGCGGCCGTTTCGACCGCGTGATGGCCCGCGAGTACGCGACCTACGGGGTTCCAGTGGCGCTATCCCTGATCCTGGCGCTGGTGCTTTCGACGACCGACCGCTTCCTTCTGGCCGCCTATCTGGGCGAAGCCACTGTCGGCGTCTATCACGCCGGATATTCGCTCGGCAGTCGTACCCTCGACGTCGTCTTCATCTGGCTGGGCATGGCAGGCGGACCGGCCCTGGTCGCGGCGCTGGAGCGCGGCGGTCCTGCGGCTTTGAAGAACGCCGCGCACGAACAGGCCTCGTTCATTGTGCTGCTGACGCTGCCGGCGGCGGTCGGGCTGGCGCTGGTCGCCCCATCTCTGGTCGAGATGATGGTCGGCGAGGCGCTGCGGGCCGGGGCAGTTGCGGTGGTGCCGTGGATCGCCGCTAGCGGCTGGCTGTCGGGTGTCACGACCTATTACCTGCTGCAGGCCTTCACCCTGGGCCGCCGCACGCCCATGCTGATCACCGCCGTGGCCGTCCCCGCGCTGGCCAACCTGATTTTGAACCTGCTGCTGATACCCCGGTTCGGGCTGAACGGCGCCCTGTGGGCGACAACCGCCAGCTATGGCATCGGGGCTGTAGCCGCTTGGGTCTTGGGCCGCGGCGCCCAGCCACTGCCCATCCCATGGGGCACCCTGGCCAAGGCGGGAGCCGCCTGCCTCCTGATGGCTGGGGCCGTGCTGATCGTGCCCTCACCGGGCGGAATTCTTGAACTGATCCTGAAAGCTTCCGTTGGGGCCGCTGTCTACGGCGGCGTGGCGCTGGGACTCAATATAGACGGTCTGCGTGGCAAGCTTTCCGGTCTTGCCCGGCGAAAGGCGCGTCCAGCATGACCTCCACGGCCAAGGCGAGCATCGTCGACAACGCCCTGTGGGCGAACGCTTCTCCGCGACTGTCGGTGCTGATCCCGACCTTTCGCGACGATCCATCGGCCCTGCTCAAGGCGCTGGACGACCCCACGGCGCGGGCCGAGATCATCGTGCTGGACGACGGCAGCGGCGACGAGGCCCTGGCCCGCTGCATCACCGGCCGGATCGAGCGTCTGCGTCTGCCCGCGCGGTTCATTCGGCTGACCTCCAACGAAGGGCGCGCCAAGGGCCGAAACCGTCTGGCCAGTCATGCACGCGCCGGCCACTTCCTGTTTTTGGACAGCGATATGCTGCCGGATCCCGAAGACTTTCTGGCCCGCTGGGCGGCCCTGGCGGAGGGCGAGAACGCGCCCATCGCCTTTGGCGGATTCACTCTGGACCAGACGCCCCGGCGACCCGAACATGAATTGCACCGGGCCATGGCGCTGAAGAGCGACTGCACCCCGGCACCCGAACGCGCCAGATCGCCCGAGAAGCACGTCTTCACCTCCAACCTGCTGGTCCGCCGCGACGTCTTTGCAACGGTCGAGTTCGACGAGGGGTTCACGGGCTGGGGCTGGGAAGACGTTGAGTGGGCCATGCGCGTGAGCCGCGATCACCCGATTCTGCACATCGACAATTCGGCCACCCATCTAGGCCTCGACACCGCTCCGGCCATGGCCGCCAAGTATGAGCAGTCGGCATCAAACTTCGCGCGGGTTGTCAGCGCCCACCGCGAGATCGTCAGCGCCTATCCCAGCTACAAGGTCGCCAAGGCTCTGAAGTCCTTGCCGGCGCGCGACATCTGGCGGCCGATGTTGAAGGCCTTCGCCCTCAATGAGGCCGCGCCCACCCGCCTGCGCGCCTTCGCCATGCGGCTCTATCGCGCAGCCCTCTATTGCGAGGCCGTCTGATGCAAGTGTCTCACGACAAGGTCGACGCCTATGAACCGGACCGAACCCTGAAGGGCAAACTTCGGCGTCGCCTGATCCGCTTGGCTCATCGCCGCCCGGCGCGCGTGAAGCTGGCGCGGCCGATGGTCTCGTTCAGTTTCGACGACGCGCCCGCAACCGCCTGCGAGGCCGGGGCCGGGGTGCTGGAAGCGCGCGGCCTGCGCGGTACCTACTATTTCGCCGGTGGCCTGACCGGTCGCGAGGGCCCCATGGGCCGTTTCGCCACGGGAGAAGACGCCGCACGCCTGCATGCCGCTGGGCACGAGATCGGGTGCCACACCTTCTCGCACCTCGACTGCGGTCAAGCCTCGCGGGAAGCCACCCTTGCCGATATCAACCAGAACGCCGAAGCGCTGAAGTCCTGGGGGGCTGGAAAGCCGGTCAGCTTCGCCTACCCCTATGGCGATGTCGGATCGGCAGCCAAGACTCTGCTGGCCGGCCGGTTCAAGACCGTGCGCGCCCTGCACCACGGCCTGATCGCCAACGGAGTGGACCTCAACCAGGCGCCTGCCGTCGGGATCGAGGGCGAAGGCGGAGAGGCTGTGGCCCTGAAGTGGCTGGACCGCGCCCATGCTCGCAAAGCATGGCTGATCCTCTACACCCACGATGTGTCTAAGAACCCATCGCAATGGGGCTGCTCGACCGAGACCTTGGAACGGCTGGTCGACGGCGCGATGAATGCCGGCTTCGACATAGTCACCGTGGCCGAGGGCGCGCGCCGGATCGGGCTTTAGCCCTTTGCGGCGTCCGGCTTGGGAAACAGCTTAACGTCCAAGCCTGGTCCGTCATTGCGACCGCCGAAGACGCCGATCCAGAAGTGCCAGTAGTCGCGCAGCATGTCGCGCGGCACGAACAGGCCATGGCTGTAGGGCGTGTCGACCCCGATCGGTATCGAGGCGTCGGCGTCACCGTACCAGGTGCCGAACAGACGGTCCCAGATCGGCGCGATGGCGAAGTGGCCAGTGGGGTGGCTCATGTCCAGCTTGTGGTGCAAGCGGTGATGATTGGGTGACTGGATCACGTAGCGACCAAACCAGCCCCAGCTTGCATCGATCTTGGAGTGGATCAGGAAGCCGATCCCGACGACCAGCACGTTGACGTAGATCATCACGTCGGCGGGGGCGCCCAGGATGGCCATCGGCAGGTTGACCACGAACAGGCCGGTGAAGGCCGCTGGATGCTGGCGTCCCGCAGTGATCACACCGAAGTCAGAGGCCGAGTGGTGATAGCGATGCAACGGCCAGAAAAGCCGGCTGTGGTCCAGCCTGTGGGTCCAGTAATCGAAGAAGGTATAGACGAGGAAGTAGAACACCACCTGCAACGCGAACGGCAGCGGCGCGGTACCGATGGCCAGGCCCGTGGTGGTTTTCAGCCAGTCATGAATCCAAGCGCCCGAGATCATTGAGGCGCCCAGCATCATGATACGGCCAAGGATGTCGAGGAGGTGGGCCTGCCCCAGTAAAAAGCAGGCAATATCGGTCTTCAGCGAGGCCGTCGGCGCGAACAGCAACTGGCGGGCAGAACTGCTGGACCAGCCGACGACGACGGCTTCGATCCACAGGGCCGACGGCAGCAGAAGAAAGATCAGGGCCGCGTTGTTGATGTGCTCATGCGCCGAATCCGTGTCGAGCGTGTGGCCCAGGACCGTGAAGGACACGTGGGTTGGAACGACCTGCAGCACCGCCCACCAGGCTGCGCCCATGGCGGCGACATAGGCCACGAAGCCCATGACAACCACGGTCCGAGCCACGCTGAAGCGCGATGACCGTGCGACGGCCGTCGGCGCAAAACTCCGGACGAGCTCGTCCGGATCAGCCTGAAGCGCTGGAGGTTTCACTGAATATGGCTCCGCCTTCTGCGACGCTTGGTGGTCAGCAGAGCTAGGTCTAGGTCAAGGCGGTTAAAAACTTCGTTCGACGAAGCAGTTAACCGCGCTCCTGTTCCCGATCCGAGAAGGCAAGTTTGGCGGCAAAGGCCACAAAAAGCGCCCAGCGGAAGTCATTGTAGACCACCGCAATACTCTCGGTGAGTGAAACCAGCGTGTAGACGACCAGGAACGGAAAGACGAGCAAAGCGCCGCGGTCGCGGAACACGGCGATGATCGCCAGGGTCAGGGTTTGAAGATAGAACAGCCCCCATGCCGCGAGGCCGATGAGGCCTATGCCCAGCCACTGTTCGATCCAGGAATTGTGCGCATGGTGCGCCTGAAATCCAGCGTCCTTGGTGATCCAGGCGAACGGTCCCCAACCGGATTTGTTGTCCCAGACGGCGGCGTAGCCGTATCCGGTCCAGGGTCGCTGCTCGATCTGGCGCATGGCTGCGCTCCAGATCTCGGTGCGGCCCGTGAGGGTGGCGTCCTTGCCCAGCAGGGCGAAGAAGACATCCGAGGCGACCAGGACGAAGCCGCCGAGCAGGACCACGCCCGTCACACCCGTCCAGGTGATCGCAGCTCCGGCTGCCGGACTACGCCGGGCAATCAGCACAAAGACCAGGGCCGCCCCCCCGACCATCAGCGACGCCAGCGACGTCTTGGACGTAGACATCAGCACCAGCACAAGCGCCAGTCCCGCGAACGGCCACCAGAGCTTCGCGCGCTGGGGGTTCAGCAAGGCGGCCGCCGACAGCAGACAGAATCCCAGGGCCATCAGACCGCCGAGGGCGTTCTTCTCCATCCACAGGCCGCGCCAGGCGCCCGGGAACAGCTCGGTCATCACGCCGATCGACGGCACGGCGAGACAGACGACGAAGCTGGCGACAATCAGCACAATGAAGGTTGCCCCCACCACTTCGGCCAGTTGCGCCCACTTGTAACGCGCGGCCAGGGCAAGACCCCCCAGGGTGGTGCAACTGACGGCGAACGCGCGACGGGTCGTGACGTCAGGCGCAATCGACCACGCGGTCGAGCCAACCACAATCAGCATCAACAAGATCAGCAGTGGTTGGCGGATCATCACGCGGATCAGGTTGCGGGGACTGAGCGCAACAAGCAGGAAGCCGGCCGCATAGGCGGGCAGATAGGCCACGCGCATGATGCCGCCGGCAGACTCTCCCGCGTTCTCGCCAAACAGCGGTAACTCCCAGCCACCGCTGTAGATCAGCAGCATGGCGACCGAGGCGCAAAAAATCGCGATCTGGGGCAGGAGGAGCGGCGCCCTACCCGAAGGGGTCACGGCAAGATCGCCCGAAGGAACGCCGGCGGCTGCACCGAAGCCTGGTTGAAGAACACGCCGGCGCAGCGGCCGCCGACCGTAGCCAGGGCGTCGCGAAGTTGGGCCGGCGGCTTGACGTCTGGCTGCTGGGCCGAGACCACCATCACCGTCTGATCCATATGCTGGGCCACGGTGAGGGCTGCTTGGGAGCGATCCACCGACGGACTATCAACCACGATAACCTCGGCGTGGCGGCGCAAGGCCTGCCAGTATTCGGCCCCGGGGATGATGTGGACCTTCTGCTGTCCGCGCAGGGCGTCGCGATTGAATCGGGTAACCCAGAGGCGCGGTCCACCCACACTATGGGCCGCCAGATACTTGGCGTCAGGCCAGACGCCGCCATCAGCGCGCGGCGCCGGTGGCTGCACGGTGAAGAAGGCCGAACCGTCTGGCGAGGCAGCGACTGCTGGTCCCAGCACGCCAAAGCGTTCCGGATTCATGGAGATGGTCTGGAATTGCGCGGAGGTCGCCAAGTCCATATCGACCAGCCAGGTCTTGCGACCGGCGCGCGTTGCGGTGAATCGGGCCAGCTCGCGAGCAACGGTGGAAGTCCCCTCCCCTCGCCGGGCGGCGACCACCTGAATGACGTGCGGGCGCCCAGGCGCTGGCGCGCCCAGTGAGCTCCACAACTCCGCCATCTCGGCGTTCAAATCCACCATCCGTCGAATCGCCGCGCGTTCAGGGGTTACAAACTAGCGTCATTCCCCTGGCGCGCGAAAGGCGACCAAAGCACTCAGCACAAGCCCTCGCCGCCTAGGCTGCGCGCTTATACTCGGCTGTGGCCAGAACCGGCAGGTTCAAGGTCCGGGCGGCCGAGGCAGGGGTCTGGAGCCCGGGGCGCAGGAACATGCGAACCAGTCCCGCGCAAAGGGCGGTGAAGGCCGCGAACATGATCGTCAGGGCGAGGATCGGCTTCTGCAGGCTCTTGCCCTGCGACGGCGCGACAGCACGCTGGACGATGCGGATATTGTCGCTGCTTTCCGACGACATACGCCGTTGAGCCTCATCCTGCTGTTCCTTGACGGTAAAGTCGCGAACGTTGGACGTCAGGACATCGCGGTCGCGGGTCAGCTGGTTAAACTGCGGCTCAAGCTCAGCCAGTCGCAGCAAGCGCTGGTTGACGTCGGCGACCTGCTGGAAAGCGGTCGTCTGGGACTCGCGCAGCGCCGCGACTTCAGCGCTGAGATCGTTGCGTGAGGTCTGCAGGGTCTGCCAGATCGGGTTGGGGCCGCTACGACGCGCGCCTTCGCCAGCCGTGCGGCCGGCGGCGATGCCGCGCTCCAGCTGGGCGATCTGGGCGTCGATGTCGCGGACCGGGCTGGCGTCAGGCCGATAGCGCGACAGCAGGCCCTCGCGATCCAGCTTCAGCTGGTTCAACTTGGCGGCTGCGGAGGTGTCGGAGTCGCGGTACAGCACCGTCTCCGCCGGGGTGCGCGCCAACTCCGCCTCGACAGAGGCGAGCCGGGCGACGCGATCCTGCAACTGGGCCTCAATGGAATATTTCTGCTGCTCGACCTGGGTCTGAAGTTGGGTCAGCGTCGTCTTCTGTGAAGTGAAGTCGCCGATGTCGTTGGTGGTCAGGAACGACTGGTAGCTGGTGTCGGTCTCTTCGAGCTTTTGCTCAAAAATGTCCTTCTGCCTTTGCAGCACGCGGTCATCACTGCCGATCAGCAAGCCGCGGCGATAGGTCAGATACTCCTCCAGAAGGGTGTTGAGGACCTTCTCGGCCAGCTCGGGATGCTCGTTCTGATAAGACAGACGAATGATCGAGTTGTCCGGCGCCGTCTCGATCTTGAGATTGCGTCCCACCGAATCGCGGCCCAGAGCGATCAGCTTGCGCTTACCCTCGGGCGTTGCGGCGGCGTACTTGGCGGCTTGGGACGGAAACACACTGGCGAAGCCGATCTTGCGGATCACGCGTTCGCGCAATTCGCCGCTGCCCAGGATCTCGGATTCGGACTGGATGACCTGATCTACATTTGGCACTGCGCCGCGTCCCGCGTCGCCGGCCCGCGGCTCGTAGACATATTCCTGCCCCAGGCGGACGAAGAGGCTGGATTCGGCGGTGTAGTTCTTCTTCAGGGTGCTCGCGAAGGCAAAGCCCAGCAGCGCGATGACCAGGAACACACCCAGCATCAGGAAGCGCTCACGCCACAGCAGGGTAATGAAATCGGTTGGCGCAAAGCGCGCACGCGTCGCCCAGTCGCGTTGCGACGGAGGGTCATGCGGCACGCTGGTCCAGGCGCTCGTCGTCGACATGCGAATCCGAAGGGTTCAATCTCGACTACAAACTGGTCCGCCCGCCCTTAAGGCTTCGTTACCCATTCCTGTTAAGACTTGAGGCATGCAACCGCGCACGCATCTCCCGACGGCCTTGGCCATACTGCTCCTGAGCGGCGGCGTGACCGCCTGCAGTCATGTGGACGGCGAGCCCATCACGCCCGCTCCGCGCCCCAGCGCGAACTTTCCCAACATCGGCTATGCAGACTGGAGCGAGCAAGAGCCCTCCTATCGCTTCTATCCAGGCGATGAGGTCGAGGTGACGGTGGCTTCGGCGACCGAGCTGAACAAGTCAGCCATCGTGCAACCCGACGGGCGGATCGTTCTGCCACTGCTCGGACCGGTGATGGCGGCGGATCGTACGATCTTCGAACTGGAGGACGCGGTTACCGAGGCCTATGGCAGCCAGTTACTGCGCCCCCAGGTGCAGGTGTCGGTCAAGACGACGACGCCGCTGAAGGTGTTCGTCGGCGGCGAGGTCGGCAATCCAGGCGTCTACGACATGCCCGGCGATGTCGATGCGCTGCGCGCTGTTATCCAAGCCGGCGGCTTCAAGACCTCGTCCAAGCGAAGCCAGGTTGTCATCATCCGTCGTGGCCCAGACGGTCGCGCCATGCTGCGCACGGCCGATCTTCTGAGGGGGATGACCAATCCCGGCGGCGGCGTGGATCTGATCCCGCTTCGCCGCTTCGACATCGTCTATGTGCCGCGCAGCGGCGCGGCAGAGACGGGTCTGTTCATGCAGCAATACTTCCGCGACCTGCTGCCGGTCAGCTTCAGCTACGCGGTCAACGGCGTCGGCCAATAGGCTCAAGCTGAGCGTAGGCGGGTCGCTGAGTCCGGGAAACCGGATTCAGCCGTGGGCCAGCCATTCGCGCGCGGCGCGCTGAGCTTCGGCGACGTCTTCGCTGGCCATCTCCTGCGAGAGTTCCTTGCGATAGACCTTCGCCTCGACCGACCCGCGCATGGCGGCCAAGTTGAACAGCATGTGCGCCGAGACGTAGTCGACGGGGGCGCCGCCCTGACCGGTCGAATACAGCAGGCCCATGCGGAACAGTTCGTCGCCCGAGGACTCGGGGGTGGGCAGCGGCAGCACGTGGGCGGGTGGGGGTTCGATGCTCATCATCATGGCTTCATCTCCTCTTCAGCCCACCCAACGTTCTGTCGGATCGAAGGCCTGGAAGCAGAAAAGTCCACTGCCGCTGAATATATAGTTAAACGTCGGGACATCATGAATTCAGGCACGAATACATGGATTCTTCAGGGGTATTACTCAGCGTAAACGCCTGTATACAGCGAGTTAACGCGCGCGCTACAGGAAGAGCATCTTTCGCGCCGCTTGCGTCGTCCTACCCGCAGCCTGAAAACTCGCAGAATGCAGTTAATCCTCCCGTTTGAAGCGCTTTTGGGGGCTTTTTCAGGCTCCGACCCTTTCGAACCACGCTTTCGAGTTCGGTAAGTCACTTAGGACGATGCGCTGGATTTTGCGGGGCGCAACCGGCAGCCCGCCGGCGAAATCGGCAATGGACAATTGGCCGCAGCCAAAATCATGCCGGGGAAGTTGCTCATCGAGCACACCCCTAAAGGCGGCTTGGCGAGTGGCTTGGGCCCGGAAGACCATCGAACCCGGGTCAACAGCTGCTCGCAACGGGGCCCCGCGAAAATCGCGCGTTCGGCTGACGGCGCCATTCAGGCGCGGTTCAGCCAGCCTGAAGCAGGTTGGTTTCCAGGGTCGAGGGACTTGGCGGTTTGAACCCGCCTGACCATAAGGAGTAGACGGCATGAGACGTCTGTTGCTCACCATCGCCGCTGTCGCATCGGTGGCCGGCCCCATGGCCGCCATGGCCAGCGATGCATCCGTCCAGGATCGCGGCCGCTGGGACCATCGCGAAGATCGCTGGGACCGCCGGGAAGACAGGCGCGACGCCCGTCACGACGGCGGTCGCTGGGACCGGCGCGAGGATCGTTGGGATCGGCGAGAAGACCGCTGGGATCGCGGTCGCCACAACGGCTATTACTATGGAAACCGTTTCCACTACGGCGCTCCGCCTTCACACTATTACGGCCATCCGAGCTACCGCCCCGGCTATGTCGCCTGGCGCCGCGGCACCTATCTGCCCCCCTATTATCGCGGCGGCGGCTACGTCGTACATGACTATGGCCACTATCGCCTGCGCCCGCCGCCCCGTGGCTATTACTGGTACCGCACCGGCGATGACTATGTTCTGGCGGCGATCGCTACCGGCCTGATCTTCGACGTGGTCGGCAACAATTAGATCTAGCTCGTCTTGAGATTGACGCCCCCAAGCCTCAATAGCGCAAGGGATGAACTGGACCCGCCGCGACAGCGGCGGGTCTTTCGTCTTGCGCAGGGACCGCCAACTAGAGGCCCAGCTTGGATTTCAGCAGGTCGTTGACGGTGGCCGGATTGGCCTTGCCGCCCGTCTCCTTCATTACCTGGCCGACGAACCAGCCGATGGCCTGGGGCTTTTCCTTTACGGCCGAGGCCTTTTCGGGATTGGCGGCGATCAGCGCGTCGATGGCCACCTCGATGGCGCCGGTATCGTTGATCTGCACGAGGCCGCGCGCCTCGACGATCTCGGACGGACGCCCTTCGCCGGCCCACATGTGTTCGAAGACCTCCTTGGCGATCTTCGACGAGATGGTGCCGTTCTCGATCAGCTCGACGAGCTGGGCGATGTCCGACGAGGGCAGCGGCGAGTTGGCGATCTCGTGGCCATCGGCCGACAGCTTGGACAGCAGCTCGTTGGTCACCCAGTTGGACACCAGCTTGGCGTCGCGGCCTTTCGCCGCCGCTTCGAAATAATCGGCCCGATCGCTCTCGATAATCAGCACGCCGGCGTCATAGGCCGACAGGCCGTACTGGCTCTGCAGGCGCGCCTTCTTGGCGTCCGGCAGTTCAGGCAGGGTCTCTTCGATCGTCTTGACCCAGGCCGCGTCAAGGATCAGCGGCAGCAGGTCGGGATCCGGGAAGTAGCGATAGTCGTGGGCTTCTTCCTTGGACCGCATCGAGCGGGTCTCGAGCTTGGTCGGATCGAACAGGCGGGTCTCCTGGTCGATCTTGCCGCCGTCTTCGAGGATCTCGATCTGGCGACGCGCCTCATACTCGATGGCCTGCTGGATATAGCGATACGAGTTGACGTTCTTGATCTCGCAGCGCGTGCCCAGATGGCTGAAGCTGCCGGTCTCGCGGAACTTCTCGTAGGCGCCAGGGCGGCAGACCGAGACGTTGACGTCGGCGCGCAGGTTACCCTTCTCCATGTCGCCGTCACAGGTGCCCAGATAGACGAGGATCGTGCGGATCTTCTTCACATAGGCCGCCGCCTCCGCCGAGGTGCGCATGTCAGGCTTGGAGACGATCTCCATCAGCGCCGTGCCCGCGCGGTTCAGGTCGACATAGGTGGCGTTCGGATCCTGATCGTGCAGCGACTTGCCGGCGTCCTGCTCCAGGTGCAGGCGCTCGATGCGCACCTCGAAGGTCGAGCCGTCGTCGTGCTCGACAGTGATCACGCCCTCGCCGACGATCGGCTGGTCGAACTGGCTGATCTGATAGCCCTGCGGCAGGTCGGGATAGAAGTAGTTCTTGCGGTCGAAGCGGCTCTTGAGATTGATCCTGGCGTTCAGGCCCAGACCCGTCTTGACCGCCTGCTCGACGCAGAAGCCGTTCAGCACCGGCAACATGCCCGGCATGGCCGCGTCCACCAGGCTCACCTGCTCGTTTGGCCCAGCCCCAAAGCCCACGGCGGCGCCGGAGAATAGCTTGGACTTGCTGGCGACCTGGGCGTGAATCTCGAGGCCGAGAACGATTTCCCAGGGGCCGGTGCGACCTTGAATGGTTTTGGATTCTTGCGTCATGAGCCTCTCTTACACCGACCGCGCCATGGCGGAAAACCCTTAGGCCACCGGGTTTCAACGCGAACCGCCACCCCCTCCCGGAGAGATTTCCCTGGCCAGTCCTACCAGCGATTTGCATATAGTGGAGGTCCAAAGCCAAATAAGGCGATCCCTTGTCAGAAATGGCGCCATTCCTGGGCCATCGGAACCTCTACGACGCCGAACGGTTACCTCCTTCGAGAAATAAAGCTGAGGAGGACACCATGCCCGCTTTTAATCAGACCTTGAATCTCGATTCGATCGACACTGTGGATACGCGCCGTCAGCGCGTGCCGATCAAGTCTGCTCACCTTTCCGACGCTGCGGATGCTTCGCCGCTGTTCGCCGCCGCGCCGATCTATGCCCGCACGAGCAAGAAAAAAGCGTCCGCCAACATGGCTCTGCTGGTCGGCGCGCCGGTCGTGCTGGTCGCCGCTGGCGCCATCGCCTGGGCGATGATGACCAATCCGGCCCAGACCCCGACCGAGACGCAGCAGTCGGCCCAGATGGCCGTCACCGATACGGCCCCGCTGAGCCCGCCGCTGGCGCCCGCCGCCGTGCCGACCCCGACGCCAGTCGAGACCGCCGTCGCTGAGCCCGCCCCCCGCGCCGTCGCTTCGACTTCGGTCCGCGCCACGCCACGCGCCACCGCCGCCCGTCGGGCCGCTCCGCCCTCCGCGACGACGCCTGACGCAAGTTCGGCCTCGTCGACTGTAGCCGCCACGGTCCCGGGGCCCGCACCGGCCGCCGTCGCCGAGCCCGCTCCGGTCGTGATCGCGGCGCCCGCCGCCGCAATCCCTGCCCCGACGACGGCCACCCCGGTCGCCCCCCAGTAGTCTCACGCAACGAAAAAGGGCGGCTCCTCGTGGAGCCGCCCCGTTCTACGAAATCACCACCAGCGAGCGGCCCTGGCCGTAAAGCCGGCCGCCTTTTCCAGCGCCCCGGCCACCGAGAACACCGTGCCTTCATCCAGCGGCTTGCCGATGATCTGCAGACCCAGCGGCAGGCCGTTGGAATCCAGCCCGGCCGGCAGGCTCAGCCCCGGCAGACCCGCCAGATTTGTCGTCACCGTGAAGACGTCGTTGAGATACATGGCGATCGGGTCGTTGCTGTTCTCGCCCAGACCAAACGCCGCCGAGGGCGCTGTCGGTGTCAGGATAGCGTCGCAGCGCTCCCAGGCCTTGTCGAAGTCTTCGGCGATGCGACGACGCACCTTCAGGGCCTTCAGGTAGTAGGCGTCATAATAGCCAGCGCTCAGCACATAGGTGCCGATCATGATCCGGCGCTTGACCTCGTCGCCAAAGCCCTCGGCCCGGGTGTTCTCGTAGGTCTGGGTGAGGTTGCCACCTTCAGCCCGCAGGCCGTAGCGCATGCCGTCATAGCGGGCCAGGTTCGACGAGGCCTCGGCCGGGGCGACGATATAGTAGGCCGGCAGGGCGTATTTGGTGTGCGGCAGGGTGATGTCGACGATTTCACAGCCGGCTTCCTTCAGCCAGGCGATGCCGTCTTCCCACAGCTTTTCGATCTCGGCCGGCATGTTGTCGACGCGGTATTCCTTGGGAATGCCGATCTTCAGGCCCTTCACCGACTTGCCGACGAACTGGGTGAAGTCCGGCACCGGCACGTCGAGGCTGGTCGAGTCCTTGGGGTCATGGCCGCACATCGAGGTCAGTAGCAGGGCGGCGTCCTCGACGGTCCTGGCGATCGGCCCGGCCTGATCCAGCGAACTGGCGAAGGCCACCACGCCCCAGCGCGAGCAGCGGCCATAGGTCGGCTTGATGCCGACTGTCCCCGTGAAAGCGGCCGGCTGGCGGATCGAGCCGCCGGTGTCGGTGGCGGTGGCGCCCAGGCACAGGCCGGCGGCCACGGCGGCGGCCGAGCCCCCCGACGAGCCGCCCGGCGTCAGTGCCTTCTCGCTGCCCGTGGCGCGCCACGGATTGGTCACCGGGCCAAAATACGAGGTCTCGTTTGACGAGCCCATGGCGAACTGGTCGAGGTTCAGCTTGCCCAGCATCACCGCCCCGTCGCGCCAAAGCTGGCTGGTGACGGTCGATTCGTACTGCGGGATGAAGCCTTCGAGGATCTTCGAGCAGGCCGTCGTCTGGACGCCCTTGGTGCAGAACAGGTCCTTGATGCCCAGCGGCGCGCCGTCC
The DNA here is from genome assembly GCA_031415995.1 of Caulobacter sp. Taxonomy (GTDB): domain Bacteria; phylum Pseudomonadota; class Alphaproteobacteria; order Caulobacterales; family Caulobacteraceae; genus Caulobacter. The sequence goes on from JANOSS010000033.1 coordinate 54,394, forward strand.
AGCGGACCGGCCAGGCCGAGGGCGCGACGGGCGTCGGAAGCGGCCGCCATCGACAGCGCCTGCTCGGGTGTTTCCACGATGAAGGCGTTGAGGGCGCGCGCGGCTTCGATGGCCTCGATATGGGCCGTGGTCAGCTCGACCGAGGTGAAGTCACCCGCTTCCAGACCGTCAATCGCGGCCTTCAGGGTGAGGGACGTAAGGGCGCTCATTATTCGACCACCTTGGGCACGACGAAAAAGCCGTCGACGGACTTAGGGGCATTGAAGGTGATGACCGAGGCGTCGCCGCCCATGGTCACCACATCCTCGCGCAGCGGGGCGCCGGCGCCGACCACGCTGGTCAGCGGCTCAACGCCGTCGGTGTCGACCTCGGCCAGCTGCTCGATCCACGTCATGATGCCGTTCAGTTCCTGAGCCAGCGCCTCCAGGCGTTCCTCGGGTTCGGCGATCCGCGCGAGCCGCGCGACCTTGCGCACTGTGGCGACGTCAATGGCCATGGGGGCCTCCTGAATTCCAAGCGCGTGGGTTAGCCGTCAGAGGGGCGCTTTGACAAGTCGTTCCCTTGTTCGGAGCGCGCTTCCCCGTGTTATGAGGGGCTATGCCCGTTTTAGACATCGAAGACTTCGCCGCCGCCATCCCCGACTACATGCCGATCGTCGGCCTCGACCCCGGCGAAAAGACCATCGGGGTGGCCGTTTCCGACGTCACCCTGACCGTCGCCAGCCCCCTGGCCCTGATCCGCAAGACCAAGTTCACCGAGGACGCCGAGACGCTGTTCAAGCTGATGGGCAGCCGCAAGGCGGCCGGCATCGTCATCGGCCTGCCGATGAACATGGACGGCACCGAGGGCGTCCGCTGCCAGTCCAACCGGGCCTTTGGCCGCAACCTGCTGCGCCTGCAACCGCACGTGCCGATCACCTTCTGGGACGAGCGCCTATCGACCGCCGCCGTGACCCGGGTGCTGATCGAGGAACACGACGTCAACCGCAAGCGCCGGGCCGAGGTGGTCGACAAGATGGCCGCCGGCTGGATCCTGCAGGGCGCGCTGGAGCGGATGCGGGGGATACGGGAAGCGGCGGGCAAGGTTTAGCTCTCCTAGATCCTCCCCTTTTTGGGGGTGGTGGCCCGAAGGGCCGGAGGGGGCCAGCACGGCCGACCTCCAGCTAGCCCCCTCAGTCGCTGCGCGACAGCTCCCCCCAAAGGGGAAGCAGCTACAGGACACGGCTCCGCGCCCTCGCACGGAAACCGCCGAGTTGATGGAAAGGGTTGCGGAGCGTCCGGACGACGTCCGGATGAGAGATAGAGATTACCGTTTCGACGAAGCCGTCCGCTCCGCGTCATCGTTATCCGTCAGCCTCCCGTCGGGTGGCCCTCTTAAGGCCTTACCGGGACCCG
>JANOSS010000034.1:0-25137 GCA_031415995.1 Caulobacter sp.
GCCGATCGGCCACAAACCCAAGCTTGGCGTCTTCCACTGATCCGGTCTTCCATGGCATCGGCAGGTGTCCTCCTGCCGGCCCGGCTAACTGTCAGGGATGTATCTGGACAATAGTGTCAGGACTCTATCCGGACCGGACCAGGGTAGCTCCCCTCCCGCCGCAGGCTACGGAATTCACCCCGAGCCCAAAGGTGACTCATGTCCGACATTCGGTTGGTCCGCTTTCGGCAATGAAGGTCGCCGGGATTGAATGCCCTCTCGACCGTCGGCGGTCCGCACTCAGAACGTCTTGCGAAGACGCAGCGAATAGAAGGTTCGGGGATCGACGTTGCGGGTCTCGACATAGCTGATCGGTCGGGTGTTGCGGTCAGCGTAGGCGATACGCCACTGGTGGTATTCGTCCCAGACGTTGATCTGGGCGCGGATCGCCAGCGTCGGGGTCGGCTTGTACTCGACCCAGCCCTCCAGGAAGTCGCGCCCCCTCCACGAGAACTGCACGTCCGGATCGTAGCTGGTTCGGCCCAGCAGCGGGACCCAGGCGGCGCTCCACTGCAGATTCCACGACTTGATGTCCTGAGCCAGTGTGATGACCGCGTGGGTTTTCGGGACGTTGGAGAGCGAGCGCGTCTTGTCGGTCGTGGGATCCGTGACCTCGGTATGTGGTCGGGCGCCAGTCGCGATGTCCAGTCGTTAGGTAGCTTCGGCCTGAAGCACAGCTTGGCCGTCTCCCCGACGCAGGACATCGTCGCCGCGAGGGTGGTTCGCGGCGAGGCGGACCTGAGGGCCATTCGGTTGGCGCGTCGATGAAGCCATCTGGCCACTATCGTGACGACGCAACGACGCCGCTCTGTACACGACAGGTGTCGGAAGGGATGAAGACCTAATCCTGGGTCTCTGCGCGTCAATCCTAATGATCCGTCAGTCACCGCAGTCGCGGCTATTGCAGAGGCGGATATCCGCTCATCCGCACCACATTTGCGCTCCAACCACTCAGACGAAGATCCAGTCGCCAGGATGGAGGCTGGATGGCGCCACATGATCGAGGGTGGTGATGGTCGTCGGCCAGGGGTTTCCCGCGCCCCACCCATCTTGGTCGAACAACACCTTAGACCCGCCCGCGCCGTCGGCAATGAAACGCAGGTAGCCATCGGCGACCGGGTCGCTGCCGCGATAGCCTGCGGTAGCGAACAACGACCGAAGGTCGAGAACGTCGCCGCCAGGCGCGAAATCGGTGATGTGTCCCGCGCTCCACGGCTTTGCAGGAAATTCGAACCGGTCCGCGCCGCCACCGCCCGTGAGCCGATCCGCGCCTTGGCTGGCGACAAGGATATCGGCCCCTGCCCCACCGGTCAGGATCGATCCCGGTGTGATCGCGATCAGCTTGACGCCAGCGCCGGGGGAAGGGTCTGGTGTGGCTCCCGTTCCCCCCAAGACATTGGCCGAGGTCAGGCCGTGCGGGCCAACGCCGACCAGAGTCGTTACATGAAACTTGATCATGTTGCCTAGGCCCGGGCCGTCCGTGTCGACGAGGACCTTGGTCCCACCCATGCCGTCGGAGGCGAAGCTGACATAGCCGTCGGCCACCGGGTTTGCGCCGTTATAGCCTCCGCCGTAGAGGCCCGACAGATTGAGCTTGTCGGAGCCGGCCTGGAAGTCGGTGATCTGGCCCGCGCTCCAGGGCATGGCCTTGAAAACAAAGGTGTCGGAGCCGGCGCCGCCGGTCAGCCTGTCGGAGCCCTGGCTAGCGTTGAGAATATCAATTCCGCCGCCGCCGCTCAGGTTCGCGCCGGGATAGGGGGACGTGAGCACTTGGCCGTCGCCCGTCGCAGGCGCGGGGAGAGCGCTGAAGCCGCCAAAAAGCGTGGCGTCGTTCAAGGCCCCGGGTGCCACGCCGGCAAGGGTTGTGACGTGAAACTTGATGTTGCTCGCGCCGCCGGCGTCGGTGTCCAGCATGATCTTGGTCCCGCCGGCGCCGTCAGACGCCAGGGTCACGTAGCCATCGGCGATGGGATTGGAGCCGCCATAGCCATTGGTATAGAGGCCAGCCAGGCTCAGCTTGTCGACGCCAGCCTGGAAGTCCGTGATCTGGCCCGCGCTCCACGGCATGGCCTTGAAGGCGAAGGCGTCGGATCCCGCGCCGCCGGTCAGCCTGTCTGAGCCTTGGCTGGCGTTCAGGATATCGTTCCCGGCTCCACCGACCAGCGCCGCACCTGGATAGGCCGAGCTCAGGATTTGGCCTCCCGTTGTGGACGGAGGCGGCGTCACGACAGGTGGGGTCGAGCCGCCTTCGGCCGAAGGCAAGGCGTAGGTTCGGACATAGTCGACCTTCATTTCCGCCGGCCATGGAGTGGAGGCGTTGGGCGAGCCTGGCCAATTTCCACCGACCGCAAGGTTGACGATCATCCGTAGCGGTTGATCCAGGTCATGCGGCGTCTCTGTTTTCCAGACGGGCGTGCCATCGACGTAGAAGGTGATGCTGTCCGGTGCCCACATCGCCCCATAGGTGTGAAATCCATCAGGGTAAGGATTGAAACTGGCGTTACCGAGCGCTGGGACCGCATGGGAATGCAAGGCGTTATAGGCGACCTTGGTGTCGCTCCCCAGGCCTTCGAGCACGTCGATCTCGCGGTTCTGCTCGCCGATCAGCCAGAAAGCGGGCCAGAGCCCTTCGCCTTTCGGCAACTCGGCTCGCATCTCGAAATAGCCGTAGGTCTGGGCGTGCTCCGAGTAGATCATGCCGGAGGAGTACTTGTAGCCCCACATCTGGGACGACTGCCAATCGTTGACCGGCTGCGCCTTGAGACTCATGACGCCATTGTTGAAGATATAGGGGTTGAGGCCGATCGGAGCCCCGGCCGTGCCCTTGAATTCGGGGCTCGTATAGATCTGCTGCTCTGCGTTGCCCGGCAAGGTGAAGCTGTTACGCCCATCCCCCGCATAGCCGAAATTGGTCTCCCAATTCGTTCCGATGGTGCTGGGATTGTCGAACTCTTCGCGGAACAGCGGCGTCCCCAGGGATTGGTAATTCAGCGGCAGCTGGAAGTCGTCGGCCCGAAACTGCCCAACGGTGGTGTTACGGAAGGCGATCATCGTCCCTCCGTCGTTCAGGACGACGTCCGAGCCCTGTTGAACCATCGCCGACTTCACCGCGTCGAAGCTGCTCAAAGGCCCGCCAATCAGGCGCAGAGTGTCGGCACCTGTGAAGTTCTGGATGACCTTGTTGCCCTCTCCCAGCCCGATGATGAACGTCGTGCCGCTACCGCCGCTGCCGACCAGCACGTCTTCGCCATGGCCGCCATAGAGAAGGCTTCGAGCGCTCTCGGCGACCAACACGTTGTTGGCGTTGTTACCGGCCGCATAGTTGCCGTCGCCGAACACGATGAGATTGTTCATCGGGCTATAAGAAGAGAGCGTGTAAGACTGCCAGATTTTAGCAGTATCTACTCCGCCCTGCGGCGTTATTTGCTGTGTCTCGTTGGCCAGCCACTGGTAGCTTGAGTTCGTTTGCGCCAGCCAGGCGCCCGAAAAGTTTTGGTAGGCCAAGGTGAACCCCGTCGCTTGAATGCGGTGTCTGAAGATCAGCGAACGGCTTCAGCCGGGCGCGCTACCCCTCTTGGAGCCGATCTAAACGACCCGATCCGCAGTCGCAACGTAGAATTGCGGCAGAGCTTAGAGATTTAATGAGACTTATTATGTCATTTATCGCGGGAACAACTCACGATTATACTGAACATATTTCAGCCGCATTCTCACATTGACCGGATATGTTGGAATATTAGCTTGCAGACAGATTTTGAATTTCAGATGTGCGCGGACTTGTACGCCGGACGCACAGCAACACTCCCAGAATTCGTAGGCGCGACGTCCCGCCAGAACGGCCCTTGCTGCAGGGCCGGACTCATTGCCACGGAGAGCGACGCGTCATCGCCATCAGCTTTCATCCGGCGGACTTTGGCGGACCATGTCAGCAGCCTCGCCAGCTCGTTCGTAGGGTCTTGAGCGCCGCAGGATCCGAGTGCGGCGGCATGCGGAAGAGCGTCCACGATGGGCCGCGAGTGCCAGAACATCCCCACTGACGGCCTCACCGTATCAAATATGGCTCCAGCCAGCGCTCGCAGCTAGCACAAGCTTTACTGTAACGCGTTCTACAGCCAAGCTTGTTGAAAGAATATGATCCGCCGACAGCCCCGTAACGCGCGTCATGGAGCAATGTTTCAACGCGGAACCACATTTTTAAATTCTATCTTCACCGCTTCCGTGGTCACATAGCCACATGTGAGGAGGTCAAATTATCCAATTTTGGTAGGCAAATTGGCCACTTTGAGCGCTTTTGATCTTCGCTGCGTCAATACGCGCAGAGAATTGAAAATTCTCCACTGATATAGAATTTTCAGTTATCACAATTTCGCACGCTGTCGGGGCGTGAATATATATTTGGGCGTCAGTTTCGTAATATTGCATTGAAGTCGAAACGGCATTTGTACCGAATTATTTTCGGATCAATGCCGGACAGCATACTGTTGCTTTGAGCGACCAATTTGAGTCAGCGAAATACTATTGATGAATTTCTATGAAAGGCCGCGCTAGCCGCGCGATCCATTCAGTATTCTGAACCTTTTGCCGTGGCCGCCTGGGGATTGGCGTTGCCGCAATCCATTGTAGCTTTCCGGGGGGCGTCATGCCGACAAGTCCAGCAACTCTGACCTTCAGCGACGATTTCAATACGCTCAGCCTCTGGAATAGCGCCACAGGAACGGGCACCTGGGCGACAAATTTTTGGTACGCTGATCCGAAGGGTAATGGCTCGACCTTGGCGGGGAACGGCGAGCAGCAATGGTACGTCAACGCCGAATATGCACCGACCGCGACGGTCAAGCCTTGGGCTGTAGATGACGGCGTCCTGACGATCACCGCGCGCCCCGCCGACGCCTCGATCCAGCCGCTGATCAATGGCTATCAATACACCTCGGGCGAGATCAACAGCTTCCACACCTTCACCCAGCAGTACGGCTATTTCGAGATGCGCGCCGATCTGCCGGCCGGGCAAGGCGCCTGGCCGGCCTTCTGGCTGCTGCCCGCCAATGGCTCGTGGCCGCCGGAACTGGATATCGTCGAGACCTTGGGCCACGACACCACGACTCTTTATACGACCGTGCACAGCAACGCGACCGGCTCCCACACCTCCAAGGGTCAGGGCACGACCGTCGCCGACACCGCCGTTGGCTTTCACACCTACGCCGTGGATTGGAAAGCCGACACGATCACCTGGTACTATGATGGCGTCGAGGTGTTCCAGGTCGCGACTCCCGCCGACATGCACCAACCGATGTACATGGTCGCCAATCTGGCGGTCGGCGGTTACTGGCCGGGCAATGTCGACTCCACCACCCCGATCCCGCTGGAAATGAAGATCGATTATATCCACGTCTATTCGTCCAAGCCGGACGGCATCGCGCCGCCCCCGCCAGCGCCGGTAGACCCCAACGCCAGCCTGATCCTGACGGCCAATGATAAAAGCGCCGCTGCTCTGACTGGCTCGGCCAACGCCGACATCCTGACGGCCGCTCATCTTGCCAACAATCTCACCGGCGGCGGCGGCGCGGATACGTTCGTCTTCAATGTTCTGCCCTGGAACGCCGGCCACATCACAGATTTCACCGTCGGCGTCGACAAACTGGACTTGTCCGGTCTGATCACGGCAAGCGGCTATACCGGCTCAGATCTCGTCGGCGACGGCTATCTGAGCATCACCGCAGACGGTCACGGCGGCTCCAGGTTGCTGTTCGATATGGACGGGCGGGGCGCAGCCAATCCCTGGGCGACCACGATCGTCACACTCGACGGCGTTTCCCCCCATGGCCTGACTGCAGGTCAGCTGTTTGGCTCAAGCCCGACGCCGACGCCCTCGCCGGCCCCGAGCACGCCCGCTCCAACCACGCCCCCGCCGACGACGGACGGCGGTCTCCACGGCTCTGATACTGCGCCCTCATGGCTGACCGGCGGAAGCGGCGCCGACATTCTGACCGCCGCGCATCTCGCCGACACCCTTTCCGGCGGCGCGGGCGCCGATACTTTCGTCTTCAACGTCCTGCCCTGGAACGCTGGTCACGTCACCGACTTCGCGCTCGGCCACGACAAGCTTGATCTTTCCGCCCTGTTCAAGGCTAGCGGCTACAAAGGCACGGACCCCGTGGCTGACGGCTATCTGAGCTTCACGTCTGACGGCCACGGCGGCGCCCGGGTGATGTTCGACGTTGACGGGCATGGCGCTGGCAATCCATGGGCCACGACCATAACGACCCTGGACGGCGTAAATCCTGCCTCGCTGACCGCAAGCAAGGTGCTGGGCGCCTCGACGTCCAGCGTCGCCCCCACCCCCTCGCCAGGCTCGTCTTCGCCCTCGACGGTAGCGCCGCAGCCATCGACCGAGGCCGGCATGTACCTAAGCGGCACGGACAACGGCGCCTCCACCCTGACCGGCGGTGCCGGGGCGGACACCCTCAAAGGCCATTACAATGCCGACGTCCTCACGGGCGGGGGCGGCGCTGACGTCTTCCTCTTCGACGTAACGCCCTGGAGAGCCGGGCACGTCACCGACTTCACGGTCGGGGTTGATCGCCTGGACCTGACCGGTTTGCGCGAGCTCACCGGCTATACCGGGTCGGATCCGATCGCAGATGGCTATCTGAGCTTCCGCGACAATGGGGCGGGTGACACCCAGGTCTATGTCGACCTTGATGGCGCGGCTTGGGGCAAGCCTTGGCCATTCCTGATCACGACGCTGGACAATGTCTCGGCGGCGGCGGCCCAGAGCGCCGACTGGCTGTTCTAGCGCAGCGGGAACGAGCCTCGCTGCTGCGCGCTTAGCAAACGATCGTCGCTCAGGGCGGCGATCGTGAGCTGGGGAGCGCAGCGGTGACCAAGCTAAGCGCCGATGCGCGAACGGCCCCATGCGGGGCCGCCGATGGAGCGCCCTCGAGTCAGCCGGCTCCCGTAGATGTCTGCATTTGCACCTTTCATCGTCCGGAGGTGATCGAGACCCTGCGTTCGGTGGCCGCCCAGACCCGGGCGCCCAGCCGGGTGATCGTGGTGGACAACGCCGAGGAGCCCGAAGCCGCCGAGCGCGTGTCGGCGGAGGCGGCCTTGCTCGGCCTGCCTCTCGTCTATGTACACGCTCCGGCGCGCAACATTTCGCTGGCCCGCAACGCGGCCATGAGCGCCGCGCGCGCTCCGTGGCTGGCTTTCATCGACGATGACCAGTTCGCCTCGCCGCAGTGGCTGAGCGCGCTGCTTGAGATTGCCGGCGCCGGCGATGTCGACGCGGTCCTGGGTCCGGTCGATGCGATCTACGATCAGGCGGCGCCGGCCTGGCTGAGGCGGCTGAACAGCCACTCGACCCGGCCAGTGGTCATCGGCGGAAAGATCCTCAAGGGCTATGCGGGAAACGTCCTGCTCAGACGATCAACGCTTCAAGCACTGAGCCTGTCCTTCGATCTGACCTTGGGACGCACCGGAGGCGAGGACGACAGGTTCTTTCTGCAGATGACCGACCGCGGCGGCCGCATCGGCTTTGCGCCCGAGGCCGTGGTCTATGAGCCCGTTCCAGAGGCCCGCACACGCTGGAGCTGGCTGCTCAAGCGAAATTTCCGTAGCGGTCAGACGCACGGCTCCCATCTGGCTCAGGACGGTGGTCGTAGCCGACGGGTGGGGCACGTGCTGGTGGCGACAGCCAAGGCGCTGACCTGCGCTGGTTGCGCCCTCGTCAGCTTTCCCGACCCAGCCCGCCGCGCGGGCTGGGTGTTGCGCAGCGCAATGCATCTGGGCGCCGCGTCGCGGTTGGCGGGCCACCGCGAACTGGAACTCTACTAGTGACCGCGACACAGCCGAGCGTTGCGCCGTCCACGCCCATGCCTGCCGACCAGGGATCTGTCCTCATCAATATCCAGGTGCTGCGCGGTCTGGCCGCGCTGCTGGTGGTCTTTGTCCATCTGCAGGACCTTGTTCGTCTGGGCGGAGCGTCCCAAGGCGTATTTTCCTGGGGCAACAGCGGCGTCGATGTCTTTTTTGTCATCAGCGGTCTGATCATGGTTCAGGCCACGGCCCGTCGCCCTGTGGGGCCGGCGCTGTTCATGCGCCAGCGCCTCGCGCGTGTGGTTCCGCTCTATTGGCTGGTTACCCTGGGCGTGTTTGGCCTGGTCTGGCTGTGGCCGGGCCTCTTCAGCTCGACGGACGCCGATCCGATCAAGCTGGCCAAGTCGCTCGCCTTCATTCCTTACGAGCGTCCCGACGGCGAGTTGCACCCTCTGGTTTTCCTGGGGTGGACGCTGAACTACGAGATGGCTTTCTACCTGCTGTTTTCCGTGGGGCTGCTCGCCGGCCGCGCCCGATTGGTCGTTCCCCTCGTCGTTATGGGCCTGGCGGTGCTCGCCGGCCTGATCTTCGCGCCGACCACGCCCCTGACGAGGTTCTACACGGCGCCCGTCATTCTAGAGTTCGCCGGCGGAATGCTTCTCGGATCCGGCCTGGGTCGTCTGCCGCAAGGACGCCGGGCGGCGCTGGCGGCGGCTGTCGCAGGCAGTTTTGCGCTCATTCTGATGCTCGCCGCGCCGGCTCTCTGGCCCAGTATCGACCGCGCCGTGGCGGCGGGTCTGCCGGCCCTCGTCATCGTCGCCGCTGGCTTGGTGCTCGAAGGGAGCGGCTACGTTGCGACCTGGCCGCTGGCCCGGCGGATCGGAGACGCCAGCTATTCGATCTATCTGACCCACTTCTTCATAACCGCCGCTGTCACCAAGCTCGCCGCAAAGCTCGGGATGACCGGCTTGCCGGAGTTGGCGGGGTTGATGCTGGCCGCCTTCGGGCTCGTCATCCTGGCGGGCTTGGCCGTTCACCGTTGGATCGAGATACCGCTGACGCGACTGTTCAAGCCCGGGGCGTCACTCTGGTCGCGCCTTCGAACATCTCCCACTACAGCAAAGCTGACGCCCGCGCGGCCAATGGACAATTAACAGCACAGCTTCCCACCGTCCGATAGAAACATTCCAAATATCTGGAACTGCATCAGATTATTAGTGTTGTTGTGCAGGGCAACATTTACTCGGCAAGCCGGGTGCGCCGAGAAAGGTTTACAATGACCAAGCATGTCTGGGCCGCCGCGATCGCGGCGTCATTATTGCTGCCCGGAGCCGCAGCTGCCGGCCCCAAAGCCACTATCTTGCCGCCACCCGACTCTGCCGTGGCCATCCGCCCCGGCGACGCCGATTACCGGATCGGACCCAAGGACACGTTGGACATCAATGTCTTTCAGGTGGCGGATCTCACCCGCACTGCGCAGGTCGATACCGGCGGCAAGATCATCCTTCCCCTCGTTGGACAGATGACCGCCGCCGGCCGCACGCCCGGTCAGCTTTCGGAAGACATCGCCGCCTCCCTCAGCAAGTCCTACATGAACGATCCCCAGGTCGTGGTTTCGGTAAAGGAAGCCTCAAGCCAGAGGATCACCGTCGACGGGGCCGTGAGCCAACCGGGCGTTTACGCTCTCACCGGCCCCACGACCCTCATGCAGGCGGTGGCCTTGGCCCGGGGCGCCGATCCACGCTTGGCCAATCTGCGTCGCGTGGCCGTTATTCGCACAGTGCAAAACGAGAGAACGACGGCTCACTTCGACCTTGGGGCCATTCGGCAAGGCAAGGCGATCGATCCGCAAATCTACGGTCAAGACATCATCATCGTCGACACCTCGGCCGGCAAATCGTTCCTGAGCAATTTCAGCCAAGCCTTCCCGGTGCTGTCCCTGATCCCGGTCCTCTAACCGGCGCGCCGAGCGCGATCCTGCCCATCTTTCATCTTACGCGCCTGGGCTGGAGCTTGGCCGCGCCGACTGGGAATCAACATGAGCAACCTCATTCCGCTCTCCAACGACGCCATGGGACCGGTCAGGGCGCGTAGCGGCGGCCAGGCTGCCCGCCCGCCGGAATTGCGGCGCTTGACCGGCGCCATCCTCCAGCGCACGCCGCTTGGCCTGGCGGTGGCCGGGGGAATCTTCGTCGCGATCATGGCGTTCGCTGCGACCTTGCCACCCCGCTACACCGCCACCGGCTCCATCCTTGTGGACCCCAACCGGGAGAACCTGGCGCGCACGCAGTCGCCTCAGGGAGGCGGACCGCCGGACATGAGCGCCGTCGACACCCAAGTGGAGCTGGTTCGCTCGCATGCGCTGGCCGAGACGGTCGTTCGCAAGCTCGAGCTCTACAAGGACCCCGAGTTCAATCCCAAGGCCCGCAACGCGGCCAAGGCACCCACAGGCGACTCTCAGACCATCTCGCACGTGGCTGACCGGCTGCAGGATCGCACCAGCGTGCGCAGGGCCGGCCTGACCTATGTCATCGATGTCGGCGTCACCTCCATCTCGCCCCAGAAGGCGGCGCTGGTCGCAAACGGTTTCATGGATACCTATCTCCAGCGGCAGCTGGACGACAAAATCAGCGCTGTGAAAAAGGCCAACCGGGAACTCGGTGTCAGCCTGGAATCCATGCGCCAGGAAGCTGAAGCCACCGAAGCCCGGGTCCAGGAGTACAAGAACGCCCACGGGCTGTTCAGCGCCGAAGGCGCGACCATGGCCGAGCAGGAAGTCTCGACCCTCAACCAGCAGATCGCCCAGGCCAGGGCCGACACCGCCGAGAAACAGGCCAGGCTCGCCGCAGCCGCCAACCAGGTGCGGCGCGGCGGCGGCGGGGCCGATGTCGGCGCGGCATTGGGTTCGGACACCATCCGCGAGCTTCGCAAGAAGGAAGCTGAAACCAGCGTGGCGCTGGCCCAACTGCAGGCTGACTTCAAGCCCGGCTATCCGGAGGTCAAGCGCACCCAGGCCCAACTCAACGACATCCGCAGCCAAATCCAGCTTGAGATCAATCGCATCCTTTCGAGCCTCCAGGCCGAGGCGTCGGCCGCGGCGCAGCGCCAGGGCTCGCTGCTCGGCAGCCGCGGCACGGCCCAAGGCGGCCTCGCCGCCAATGGCCAGGCTCAGGTTGGTCTCCTGATGCTGCGCCAGCGCGCCGACTCCGCCAAGCAGATCTACGAGGCCTATCTGGATCGCGCCAAACAGGTGGCGGCCGAGGGCAGCCTGCAGCAAACCGATGCGACCATCGCGTCGCTGGCCAGCGCGCCGGCCCAGCCCAGCTCGCCCAACCTGCCTTTGATCGGTCTGGCTGCGGCGCTGCTGGGCCTGCTGGCCGGAGCGGTCGCCATGCTGATGGCGGAGTTCTGGAGCCGCAGCCTGCGCAGCGGTGACGACATCGAGCGCGAACTGGGCGTGCCCTTCGCCGGCATCCTGCCCGACTATGCCTCTGTGGCTGGCCGCCGTCGCCGCCGTGGCAAGAGCGCGCCGGCCGAATATCTCCTCAATAATCCTTTCTCGGCCTTCGCGGAGTCGCTTCGCAACCTTAGGGCGTTCCTGCTGCTGTCAGGTGGCGCGCCGGCCAAGATTCTGGCCTTGACCTCGGCTGTGCCCAAGGAAGGCAAGAGCATGACTTCACTGTGCCTGGCCCAGGCCATGGCTCTGTCGGGTTCGCGGGTTGTGGTGGTCGATTGCGATCTCCGGATGCGCGGCCTGACCAAGCTTATCGGCGACCAGCCCGTGGGTCTGGTTCAGGTCATCGACGGCGAGGTCAGCCTGGAGCAGGCCCTGGTCTATGACGCGCGCACAGGTCTGACCGTGCTGCCGGCCGCCGGCGGTCACCGCATCCCTTACGACCTGTTTGGCTCGCCGCAGTGCGACGCCCTGCTGCGTCGCCTGGCCGAGCAATATGACTATGTGATCCTCGATACGCCGCCGATCCTCGGCGTGGCAGACGCGCGGATCCTGGCCGCCAAGGTCGACAAGGTCCTTTACGTGGTGCGGTGGAACAAGACGCCGCTGCGGACGGCGCAGTCGGCCATCGACATTCTGACGGAATGCGGTGCCGACGTGGCTGGCGCGCTGCTGACCCGGGTGGACATAAAGGCCCAGGCCCGGTTCGGCTTCAAGGACCAGAGCGACTACTTCCACGAGTACCGCAAATACTACATCGCTGCGGCCTAAGGGGCTGACAATGAACGCAATTGTTCGTCGATGGGCGCTAGTCGGGGCAGTACTGGCCGCTATTCCGCTGGCCGGCACTGCGGGACGTACAGCGCTACTCCCCAAGCCGGACGCAGTGCTGCTTCAGGCTCCAGACGGTCGGCCGCTGACCCCGACCTTCGCGGATGAATTCGACCGTTTTCAGCCGCTCCACGCTCCGGGCGGTGGCGTCTGGCGCACCACCTTTGGCGACGGGCGCGTCGATGACCTCGACCAAAGAACCATCCGCAAGAACGGCGAGTTGCAAATCTATGTCGACCCGAAGATGCGTCATGCGGGCCAGACGGTGGGGCTTGATCCATTTCCGGTCTCGGACGGTGTTCTGGAGATCACCGCCAAGCCTCTGGCCTCTGACAAGAGCGCCCTGCTCGGCGGCTATGGCTTCAGCTCGGGCCTGATCACCAGCCAGTCCAGCTTCTCCCAGCGCTACGGCTATTTCGAAATGCGCGCGGCCCTGCCGGCAGGCAAGGGCCTCTGGCCCGCCTTCTGGATGCTGGCCGCTGACCACAGCTGGCCCCCGGAAATCGACGTGATGGAAAACATCGGTGATCCACGAAAGGCCTATGTCACGGCCCATTCGAGCACGCGGAAGGCCGAGGGGATCGAGGTCGCGCTCAGCGATAGCGCCTTCCACACCTTCGCCGTCGCCTGGGATCCCCAGACCCTGGTCTGGTTCATCGATGGGGCGGAGGTTGGCCGGCAACCCACCCCGAGCGACATGCACAAGCCGATGTATCTCGTCGCCAATCTCGCCATAGGCGGCGGCTGGGCCGGTCCGCCGAACGCCGAGACCCGCTGGCCCGCCAAGCTGCGGATCGACTACATTCGCGCCTACAGGTTTACCCGTGACCCACTTTGAGCAGCTCGGTCCCGGGCAGATGTCGCCCCGTCTTAGGCTGGTAACAGCCGTCGACGACCAGAGCGCGCGCCCGGCGCCCTCGACCGGACCAGCGCGGCGTCTGGCGGCGCGCGCGCGCTTGGTGCGTCTGGACGTCGATGGCGTCTTCAGCCTGCTGATGTTCCTGCTGCTGCTCTTTAGCCTGCAGCTTGGCACCTTGGGCGCGGCCTTGCTGAGTCTGGTGATCCTCGCCTACGGCGCGGCGCTGTGGCGGCGTCTCTGGGCCGTGCTTGTTCCCCGCACCTTTCTACTGGTCGTGCCAGGATTCGCCCTCCTCTCGGTGTTCTGGTCACAGGCGCCCGGCGACAGTGCCAAGTTCGCCCTGGAGTTCGCCCTGACCGTTCTGGCGGGCCTGCTGCTATCGGCGGCGAGGAACCCTCACGCGGTCTTCCGGGGCATGGCCGGGGCGTTCCTCATCTATGTCTGCGCCGCGATTGCCTTCGGACACCAAACCGCTGTCGGCGCACAAGGCGGCCAGGCCTTCTCCGGCCTGAGCGACGGCAAGAACCTGCTGGCCGACATTGCCGCGACGGGCTTGCTGATCTCTCTGGGCGTCGCGGCACACGCTGTGCAGCGCGGCCAAGTGGGCTGGGCGCTAGCCGGGTTCGGCGCCGCGCTTGTCCAGTTTTACGCTGTGGCCTCGGCACACTCGGCCGGCGCCCTGCTTGGACTGGGTTTTGGCCTGATGGCCCTGGCGGGCCTGCTGGCGGTCTATCGGACCGGCGTGGGACTACGCGCCATCCTCGTGGGCTTCCTGTGCGTCTGCCTGGTGGTCGGCGCAGCCAGCTATGAATGGCTGTCCACCCAGCTGATCGAGCTGGGCGCCGACCTGTTCGACAAGGACCCCACCCTGACCGGCCGAACCTATCTGTGGTATCGCGCCGATCAACTGATCGCGGAGCGACCGCTTCTGGGCCGGGGTTTCTACGCCTTCTGGCTGCAGGGCGACACCGACGCCGAGGGCCTGTGGCGCTATGCCGGCATCACCAGCCGAGGCGGCTTTTCTTTCCACAACACCGGGGTGGAAATTCTTGTGCAGCTTGGGTGGTTTGGCTTGGTGACGGTGCTGTTGACCGTCCTGATCGGCCTTGGCCTGTTGCTACGGCGCTTTATACGCAGGCCCAACCTGGCCCTGTGCATCTGGATGAGCATCCTGCTTTACGAACTGGTGCGCACCCCCATCGAGGCGGTGGGCATGGCACCGTTCTACTTCTCGACCATACTGACCTTCGCCGCACTCGCCTCAGCTCTGGGCTCTGGCAAGGCGGAAACGGCATCCGAACCGGCGTCTGACGAGCGGCGACGCGCGCGCGCGCCGGATCGATCGCGTCGGCTGCTTGAGCCAGCCATCGCTCCATCCCGCCGTCTCCGGGCGCCGACCGTAGAGCAGGCGTGACGGCTGTGGGTGCGGCAGCCGCCTCGCCCCGAGCGCCCGGGGCGGCAATGGGCGCCTTGATGCTGAGCGGGGCAAATCTGATCCGCATGGCCGCGCAGCTGGCATTGCTGCCGATCCTCGCCCGCCTGGTGGGGCCCAGTGACTACGGGCTGGTCGCACTGGCCATGCCCTTCGTGCTGTTCTGCAACGTCCTGGCCGACGGGGGGCTGTCCACCGCCCTGGCCCGGCGTCAGTCGCCATCGGTCGAACTTGAATCGACTGTCTTCTGGCTTGCCGGAGCCATCGGGACGAGCCTGGCGCTGCTGGCCTGCCTGGCGGCCTGGCCGCTGGGCGCGGCGATGAACCAGCCCCGCTTGCCGCTGCTGATCCTGGCCCTGTCGCCGATCCTGGTGCTGAGCGGTTTCACGGCGGCGGCGAACGCCCGCGTCATTCGCGAGCGGCGGTTCACGGTGTTCGCCGCAGGCGACCTGATCTCAACCTTCGTCAGTGGCGCGGCGGCCCTGGTCGCCGCCCTGCATGGCTGGGGCGCGTGGAGTCTGGCGGTGCAGCAACTGGTGCTCTGGACCTGCAAGTTCGGATGGGTGGTCAGCGCCTCGCATCTGCCGATCCGCCGCCATTGCCGTCCGAGCCAAGCGTTGGATCTCTTGCGCTTCGGCGCTCACAGCCTGGGGGCGACGCTGGGGGACTTTCTGGCTCGTAACCTGGACAACGTCATCGTCGGAGCGACGCTGGGGGCCTTGTCGCTGGGCTATTACGCCATGGCCTACCAGATCATCCGCATCCCCGATCTGATCATATCCGGCCCGCTCTACCTGCTGATCTTCTCTGCGGTCGCGAGAGCAACGACGAGACCCGACGGTCCCGCTCCCGTGCAGATCGCTATGGCCGCGCTGAGGCTAGCCGCGATCGTTCTGGCGCCGCTGTTCGTCGGTCTAGGCATCGTCGCCGAGCCTGCCGTGAACCTGGTGCTGGGCGATCAGTGGACTGGGGCCATCCGGTCTCTGGCCTGGTTGAGCGCCGCTGGTCTCGGGTTTTCGCTCTCCTCGGTCGCCGCCGCTGTGCTGATGGGGCTGGGTCGGTCGGAGCTGCAATTTCGCATGGCCATGGCGTCAGGGCTCTGCACCGTCGCGGGCGTGGCCCTGAGCGTTCGCTTTGGTCTTGCCGCCGTCGGCGCAACTGTCGCTGTGGTGACGCTCTGCGTGGCCGCGACCTATATGGCGGTTCTGGCGCGAGCCTTGCGGGTGCCCATCCGTCATCTTCTGAGTGCTCTGGCGCCGGCCTTGGCGGGAAGCCTGTGCATGGCGGCGGCGCTGCTCATTACCCGGCCGCACTGGGCCGCCTGGCCGCCCGCTCTGGGGCTGGGTGCTGCGATCGTGCTGGGAGGCGCTGTCTATGGCGCCGTGATCGCTCTGCTCGCGCGGGGAAAGCTTCGGGCGGATCTGCAGGCATTCGGTCGCGCTGACGAAGATCAGGCCCGAGCCCCTGCCTGACGTCGAGGGGCTGAGAGGCGGGCCAGACGGGCGCGCAGGGGTTGGGTCAGCAGCGCCCAGATCTGGGGCTGACCAACGGCCGAGATCAGGCTTGAGGCAATCGCGCCGGCCTTCAGCCCCGAGATGACCGTCTCATAGGCTCTGGCTCTCTCCAGCGAGCGCGCACGGCGGTTCAAGGCGCCGGTCTGCTCCGGTGTGAGGTTTGGGAACTGCGCGCAGAACTGGGCCTGCGCAGCCAGCATGTCGGTCAATGCGGCCGGCGTAAGCCGGTGCGAGATCGACTGCGGATGTTTGCGATAGCGGTACAGCGCGGCAGGTTCGAGCCGGAGGCGGCCCGCGCGAACCATGAGCCGCAGCAAGAGATCGTAGTCCTCGCCGATCCGCAGCCCTGCGTCGTAACGGAGCTCGGCCAGCAGATCGCGGTCGATCAGGGGCTTGAGATAGCCGAAGTCCGGACCCAGACCATACATCACGCCGCCTTCGATGAACTCGGCAGGCGTGATCCAGCGGGGCGCGCCGAAGCGATCCGGCGGGAGCATTGGATAGGGCTCGAAGGCCCCGGTCTCCGTGAACACCGTCTGATTGTCTGCGACGATCCGGGCGCCGTCGTCGGCGGCGCGGCCCACCAGACGGGCCAGACGGTCAGGGGCCAACTCATCATCGCTGTCGACGATGGCGATCCAGCGGCCTCGCGCCGCGTCCAGGCCGCGATTGCGCGCCGCCGCCGGCCCCTGGTTGCATGGCTGGCGCAGCACCGTGACACGAGGGTCGAGCCGCGCGCGGGCTTGCAGCAACGCTACGCTCGCATCGCTGGAGACGTCGTCGATGACGATCAATTCCAGATCGGCCAAGGTCTGGCCCAGAACGGAATCCACGGCCGCATCCAGGTGACGCGCGCCGTTGTAATTGGCCATCACGACGCTGACGACGGGATGACCGACGCTCACAGGACTGGACTTTCGGCTACGACCACGGGTGCAAACGCTGCCGCGCCGTGAGCCAGTCCCTGGCGCCACGCGCCGAACGACCAGGCCGCGTGCATGAGCATGGCGGCCGGGCCGGCAAGCATGCCCCAAGGGTCGCGACGCTTGACCGCCAGCACCAGACCAAAGCCGAGGCAGGCGATCGCCCAGACGACTGCCGGCGCCGCCGCGAGCCCGAACCATGGAGCGGCCACGGACAAGATCAGGGCCGGGGCGACCAGAAGCGGGAGGGCCTGCCGCGGACGAAGCCGGGTCTTGTGCTTGAGCACGGTGCGCATGCGGCCCCGTCCATAGGCGTAGTACTGCCGCCACAGGGCGGGCGGGTTGTCGCGCGGATAGTAGGTGACACGGGGTTGGTCGGTCAGCCAGATTCTCCCGCCGGCCTTGGACAGCCGAAGATCCAGTTCGGCGTCCTCGTTGTGGCTGAAGCTTTCATCGTAGCCGCCACTGGCCCGGAAGGCTGACATCGAGAACAGCGCATGGTGGCCGTGATCGACCCATCCGCCGGCGCTTGCGACACGATGGGCCGAGCCGCCAGTCCCCAGAGCCGAGGTCTGCGCAATCGCCACGCCCCTCTGAAACCCCGGCGCGCCCACGGTGTCCATGGCAACCACGACCGAGGCCGACTTGCGATCCAATGCCTCGGCGACAAGCGACGAGGCGTAGCCCTCCGGATAGGTCGCATGCGCGTCGATGCGGATTAGCCAGGGACGATCCTGACCATGGAGTTGGGCAGCCAGATTGACGCCCGCGCTCTGCAGGCGCGCGGGATTGTCCAGAAGGCGGATCTGCGGCGCATCACGGGATATGGCCTGCACGATCTCGCGACTGGCGTCGCGGCTGCCGCCGTCGGCCACCACGATGAGCGGATCGACCAAGCCCCGGTCTGCGAGCAGTTGCTTCAGCAGGCCGCCGATGAACCGCTCCTCGTTGAGGCAAGGAATGATGATCAGCGCGCGACGCATCTCGGGCGTCACATCGCTCCGCTGTATCGCGCTGTCAGGAAGAGCGGCGTCGAGCGTCATTTGAATAGCCTTGGAAGAGACGGACCTTCAACAACCCGTCGGGGGGCAAGGTTCCGCCGGTCGCCGTCAACCCGTTGCCTCGACGTGCAGGCCCAGCCCTCCCCTGGCGATCGGAGGGCCGGCTTCGGCCAAGGCCGTCACCAGGCTTCGGCAGTCCTCTAAGTCGGCCTGAAACAAGCTCGCAGGTGCGCTGCGGGCTCGGGCCGAGAGGGCTTCGTAGTGAGCGTCAGTCATCCCCTCCAACATCGCTTCAACATCCATTGGCGCATTCAGGATCACGCCTAGATCATGGCGCGCCAGCCAGTCGCTGGTCTCGACGCCCGCCACGGCTACGGGCACGCAACCATGCAGCCCGCCCTCGTAAATGCGATTCGGCAGCAACCAGGATGAGTTGGCTCCGGCCTCGAAATAGTCGATCGCCCAGGTGAATTGCATTTCGCCATAGAGCGCGGGTAGCGCCTCCGGCTGATAGGAGCCGCTGAAACGCAACGCCGGCGTGCTAGTGGTCTGGGCGTCGAAATCCTCGAACTCGGTATAGCTAGGGCGTCCGCGCACGGTGACGTCGACGAGATCAGGTCGGCGCCGCGCCAGATCGGTGAGGATGTCCAGACTTCGCGCGCAGCGGATGGCGCCAAACCAGCCAATTTTCCAAGGCGGCCCCGCCGCAGGCCTCTTCCCGGTGTGTGCATCCGCGCCGCCGTAGACTTTGTTCTCCACCAGGCGCCAGGGCGTCTGCAATTTGCCGCCCAGATCCTGCCGAGGCTTGAAGTACTCGCGGATGAAGGCTGGAGAGCTCACAACCAGCAGGGCCACCCCCGCCATCAGCCGTCGCTCGAGACCGCGCATCAGGTTTCCGACCCGCCCGTCGGCGAGCATCAGTCGATGCACATCCAGACATTCGTAAACCAGGGTAGCGGTAGGCGCGACCATCCGGCGCGCCGCGCTCGCCAAGACAAGCATTTCGAGGTTGCGCGCCATCATAACGTCAATGTCGGCCAGGACGGACTTGAGACGCCTAAGTCGCGCCAGGTTCTGCACTACCTTGCCAATGCGCTGGGCAAACCGGGCATCAAAGGTGCGGCCTAGGCTTACAGTTCTAACGTCGGGATCAGAATCGGGCGCTGCATCGCCTCGATGAAAGCCGAGCAGCGTCACGTCGGCACCGCCGGCCCGTAACATGGCCACCCGCTTTGAGACCGCCGGATCACCCAGATTATGCACGAAATAGGCGATCTTCATCCTGTCGGTGCTTCCTCTGGCGTCGCGCTCTGGAGCCAAACGCGCGGACGCCCGTTTGGAAGCAGCGACGCCTGCGCCTCGCCGACAATCAGAGGCCAACATGGATCGCGGAACGGGCTTGGAATTATCGAGCCCAGGTTCATCACCTCATGGACGCACAGACCTGGCCTCCATCCAGTATCTGCGGGCGGCGGCGGCCATCGCGGTGCTGGTGTTTCACGCCGCTGATCGGACGGGTGTCCGCTTTGGCGCCGGGGCCGCCGGGGTCGACGTGTTCTTCGTGATCAGCGGCTTCATCATGTGGGTGATCGGCGCGCGGAACGCGGCGACACCGTGGGATTTCCTGCGTCGGCGAGCTCAGCGCATCGCGCCGCTCTATTGGCTGGTGACGCTTGGTCTGGCGGCCGCCTTTCTGGTCGCGCCAGGCCTGTTCCGCAATTTGCAGCCAACGCCTAGCCATGTGGCCCTGTCCCTGGCCTTCGTGCCGCACACAAATCCGGGCGGCAATGTCGCGCCTCTGGTCGAGCCGGGCTGGACGCTCAATTTCGAGGTGTTCTTCTATGTGGTGTTCGCCGCTTGCCTCGCGGCTCCGCGCGCGTTGCGCCTGGGCGTCCTGAGCAGCGCCCTGATCGGGCTCACGCTGTTTGGCGCAGTGCTGGCTCCCACGGGGCCGATCGCCCAGACCTATACCAGCCCTCTGCTGCTTGAGTTCCTGGCGGGCGTGTGGATCGGCTGGGCTTGGTGCCGTGGTCTGTGTCCGGGTCCTCGCTTGGCCTTTGCCTTGCTGGCGGCGGGAGCTTGCGCCTTGGCCGGCCTGGAGCTGTTGGCGATCGACGTTGCACCAGCTCGGGCGCTTTTGTGGGGTGCCCCTGCGGTCGCCATCGTCTGGGGCGGGCTAGGCCTGGAGCGCGCCGGCAAGGTTCCCAACTGGCGCGCGGCCAGACTGCTGGGCGACGCCTCATACTCGATCTATCTGGTTCACGGCCTCGCCATAGCGCTCGCCCTGCGGCTGGCTTCGGGGTTTGGACTGTCTGGCGCTGCAACCCTCCTGGGATTGGTCGCTGCGGGCTTGGCGGCTGGCTTGGTCTGCTACGGCCTGGTCGAGCGCCCCATCAGCAGGCTCTTGCACCCCCGTCCCGCCAGCGTGACTGTGGCGCTGAGCAATAGCTAAGTTTCGACTCCTCCAGACCGCCGCATAATACGGAGGTCTTCACGGCGAATATTTTTCATGCATAATGGAGCGAGTTAACGCTTGCGCGGAAACTTGATCAGATGTCAGGTTGACTGCCAAAATGATTGGGGCACAACGCGTATGGCGACCCGGGAAAATCTGCCGGCTGCGTCCGCCAACCCCGAGGACGATTCGCGCACAGGTGCCCTCCGGTCAGCCTTGTCGCCCGAAGCGCTTCGCGCCGCCGAGCAAGCAGACAATATCCCGATCGAGGGCAAATGGTGGCCAGGCTTGACGCTGATCACCATCCTCGGCGGCTCTGGTGCGCTTTGGGGCCTGTTCATGCTGGCCAGGCACATCGTCAGCGATCGCTGATCGGCGCCTCGGCGCTGGAGCGCTTGGAGCGCTTGGAGCGCTTGGAGCGAAGTGAACCCGGTTCGCGTGAAGCAAAATGCAGTTGAAATTGAGATCTTGAGCTCGGCGCTGACGTAGTCAGGACAATAGCTCTAGGCTAAAACCGCGAAAGCCACGCGACTTATGGATGCGACCGATCCAGGCGCATCATTTAACCTGCGCACGAGCCTTGCTTGGCTAGGGAGATTTGCGCGGCGCCTTCATACATTGGCCCCGCCATTACCTCCAAATGTTCTACTCAAGTTTAACGGCTCTGCTTGACTGCATGCATGAGTAAAGCGCTACCGCAGGACCCAATCTCCGGACATGTTTCGGACATTATTTCCAATTCTGGGAATATGCATAGCGGCGTTATGTCGGCTTTTTGCCAAAAACATCCCAACCTCATGGTTAAGTTGGAACTAAGGTTTGCTTAATCCGCTAGCTGGTCGGGACATTCTTGGGTACGAGGGCTATGACGCAAATCTCTTACAGTACAGTTAGCGCCGGAGCGGCTGTTTCCGGCAGTCCTGCGCGGAGTTCTAGTCAGTCTACGTTGGGCGACTTAATCGACATCGTAATCGTGGTCTTTGCGCTTATATTCGTCGCGCCCTTTATGGCTGTAATCGCCGCGGCAATCTATCTGCAGGATGGAGGTCCCGTCGTGTTCGCTCACCGGCGAGTCGGTCGTTCGGGACAGCACTTCTATTGCCTGAAGTTTCGCTCGATGGCCTCGGACGCCGAGGCCCGTTTGGCCAATGTTCTGGCCAACGATCCGGCAGCCCGTGAGGAATGGGCCCGGGACCACAAGCTCAAGAACGATCCTCGCATCACCAAGCTGGGTCATTTCCTGCGCCGTTCGAGCATTGATGAGCTGCCACAGCTGTTCAATGTGCTGCGCGGCGAGATGAGCCTGGTTGGCCCGCGTCCGATCGTCGATGCCGAGGTGCCGCGCTATGGTCGCCGGTTTCAACACTATTGCGGCGTCAAGCCAGGCATCACCGGCCTCTGGCAGGTCAGCGGCCGCAATGACGTCAGCTACCGCACGCGCGTAGCGATGGACTGCGCCTATGCCCGCGCCAAGAGCGTGCGCTTCGATCTTTGGATCCTGCTGGCCACGA
Source organism: Caulobacter sp. (assembly GCA_031415995.1). GTDB lineage: Bacteria > Pseudomonadota > Alphaproteobacteria > Caulobacterales > Caulobacteraceae > Caulobacter. The sequence goes on from JANOSS010000034.1 coordinate 21,832, forward strand.
TCCCGGCAGTGCTGCTGCGCCGCGGTTCCTACTAGAGCCCTTTCCGATCTGATGGCTTCATCAGGGTCGGACGAAAAGGGCTCTAAATCAGAAGTTTAGAGCGTTTTTCGATCCGATAACCGTTTCACACTTATCGGAAAACGCTCTGGCGGCGGCAGGCTCCGCGCCCACGAGGCGCAGTCAAATTCTTGCGCAATTTCGTTACGGGAGGCACGACCGTGCCCTATCTGAACTACCTGGGCACCCCCATGCCCGAGAGTGTGCCTGAAACAGGCAATATTCTTGGCACCCCGGCGGGCGGAGAAGTCATCCAAGCCGGACCGGGGCATGTTTCCCTAGCCGGGAACGGTGGCGGCGACACGCTGGTGGGGTCGGATGGCGACAACCACATCTTCATCACCCATCCCCGCGATGTGGTGATCGAAGGCTTCGGCCAGGGCATCGACACCCAGATTGGCTGGACCTCGATCATCCTGGCCGACAATGTCGAGAACCTGATTGTGCATCAGGATTTCAACTATGCGGTCGGCAACAGGTTGGACAACCTGATCATCGTCGATGGAAGCCAATGGGTGGTTGGCGGCGGTGGCGATGACGTGCTGGTGGGCTCGGAAACCCAGCGCACCACTTTCGCCATGCAGCGCGGTGACGACCACGATGTGATCTACAATTGGAACGGCAATTCCCAGCTGCAACTGACAGGCTATGGCCTGAACTCCGCCGACGCTATCCGCTCGGCCATGACGCAGGTTGGCGATGATGTCGTGCTGCGCCTCTCAGACACCGACAGCATCACTGTGCGCGCCGTCTCGCTCGAGGACTTCACCGACCGCCAGTTCTTGCTGCCGCTCGACAGAAGCGCACTTGGCGAACTAACATTCCATGACGAATTCAACACCTTGCAACTGTTCAATCCCGCCACGGGCGAGGGTCAGTGGCTCACCAACTTCGGCGGCAATCTCAAGGATCAATGGGCCTATGGCCTGGTCTCGAATGGTGAAATTCAGGCCTACGTGGCTCCTGGCTTCCAGGGGCGCGGCGAACAGGATCTGGGCGTCAACCCGTTCTCGATCGCCGACGGCGTCCTGACAATCACCGCCAGGGCGGTCGAGTCTGAGTTTTCCTACGCGGCCTGGGGCCGGGAATACACCTCCGGGATGCTGAACACGCTCGGGACCTTCGAGCAGAAGTACGGCTACTTCGAAATGCGGGCCGATCTGCCGGAAGCTGCGGGTGCCTGGCCTGCGTTCTGGATGGTGCCGCAACCCTATCTGCCGAATGTCGAGGCCGACATCATGGAGGCGCTGGCGGCCACGCCCCACGTCGATCATCGCCACGCCACGGGCGGGGCTGATGGCTCGGAGGGCATGTACGACCAGATCTACAAGGCCGACACCGAGGGCTTTCATACCTACGGCATGCTTTGGACCGCCACGACCGTGACGTTCTACTACGATGGCGTCGCTGTTCTGCAGGGTGCCACCCCGAGCAACTGGACCAACCCCATGGCGATCATCGCCAATCTGGCGGTCGGCGGCTGGGGCGGGGCGGCGGACGCCGAGGCCTTCCCAGCCGAACTCAGCATCGATTACATCCGCGCCTATGCCCTGGCCGACGGCTCAAGCCAGGTCGTCCATGAGCAGCCACAGCTGCCGGTGGATACGCTCCTTGACCTCGGCCCTGCCGCGACGCGTAATACCCAGACGATAGTGTTCCGGGCCAGCGGCGAGCCTGTTTCGAGCGCCGATATCCAGGTGCTGTCCGCGCCGCCGCAAACGTCGGCACTCCCCAGCGACAAGACCCTGCTGATCTGGGAAGACGCCGGCGCGGTGTTCGCGGCCGTCTCTCAAGACGGCAAACTGGGATCGTCCACCGTCCTGATGGCCGGCGAAGTCAGTCAGTTCACCGGCGACGGAACCTGGCTGAGCAATGGGAAGGTGGTGTTCTCCTACCGCCAGCCCAACGACGCCGGTGGCAGCGATGTTTGGGACATGGTGTTTGATCCCGGCAAGGGAACCTTCGTTCGGCAAAACCTTGGGCCCGCCGCTGCCGACGCCCAGGTGGTGTTCGTCGCCACCGATGTCGGCGGCTTCGCCGTGAGCTGGCACGCGCCGGATGGCAAGGTGATGGCGCGGGGCTATGACGAATACGCCTATGGCGGCGATATTCCCGGCTGGTACGGTCCGACGCGTGAGATCACCGGTGACCTGATCGGCGTACACGCCGCTGGCGAAGTCATCGCCGAGAACGGTGTTGGCCAGCAAATCTACAGCCTCTACCAAGCCTCGGCCACCACGGCGGCGGTGGTGGGCTTCGCCACGGGACCGATTAGCCGCTCGGAAGGGGGAGATGAGGCGGGCGCCGCCTATATCTACACCCTGGTAAGGATCGGACCCAGCGACGGAGCGGCAAGCATCGTCTGGTCGGTTGCGGGCGCTGGCGACAAGCCTGCCTCAGCCGCAGACTTCGTGGGCGGCGTGCTTCCGAGCGGCGTGGTCAACTTCGCGGCCGGCGAGACCAGCAAGACCCTGACCGTCGCTGTCGCTGGTGATCGCGCCATCGAAGCCAATGAGCAGTTTGTCGTCAGCCTCGCCAACCCGGTCGGTGTGACCTTGGGCGGCGCCACGGTCACCGGGACCATCGTCAATGACGACAATTCAGCTGCCGAGGCCAGCCAGGGACAGGTCCTGACCGCCGCAGGTCCGGGCTCGACGCTTACAGGCGGCATGGCACCGGACACCCTCAACGCCAGCCAGGGTTTGGATGTCCTGACCGGCGGCGGCGGCGCGGATGTCTTCCGCCTGGGCCTGGAGCCCTGGGCGCCTATCCGGATTACCGACTTCACTCTGGGCGCGGACAAGCTGGACGTATCGAGCCTGTTTCAGAAGGCGGGCTATCAAGGGACCAATCCCTTTGCCGACGGCCGCCTTGTGGCGCTGGACGACGGTGCCGGCGGGACCAAGCTGCTATTCGATGCCGACGGCGCTGGACCCCAGCCCCAATGGGGCAACTACATCGTCCAGTTGGACCACGTATCGGCCTCGGCGGTGAGCTGGGCCTCGCTTGGCGGCTCAGGCGGACCGGGCGATCCGCCGCCACCGCCACCGCCACCTCCGCCTTCCTCGATCGGGGTAGTGCTGATCGCCGGCGGTCCGGGCTCGACCGTGACCGGCGGCGCGGGCGATGATACCCTCAAGGCCAGCCAGGGCTCGGATGTCCTGACGGGTGGCGGCGGCAAGGATGTCTTCTCCTTCTCCACCACGCCCTGGGCTCCGGCCCGGATCACCGATTTCACCGTGGGCAGCG
>JANOSS010000035.1:0-18721 GCA_031415995.1 Caulobacter sp.
CCCCCCCCCCCCGGGGGGGGGGGGGGCCCTGGCCGGGGGGGGGGGGGGGGGCCGCCCCCCCCCCGCCGAGGACCTTGTAGAGCGTGACGAGATTGGTCGCCCGGTCCTGTTTGGCTGACCTGGCGGAAATGCAATGCGAAGATGATCAGCGTGCTGTTTGACGGGCTCATCATGCGCTCGGTCAACAACCCTGACGCCGACCGTCAGGCCTTGACCAGGGTGTTCCGCAAGACCCTGGAATGTATCCTCGCCTGAGATCTGGCCGGGCGTGATGTCGCAGGTGCGCCAACGCTGACTAGGGCTTGCGCTGTCGGCCCGCGTGGCCCCCAAATCTGGATGTTATTATCGTTAACTGCGACGATCCGCCGCGACATATAGTCTGCATTTCGAAAATAATGACCGAGCGCATTGAGCGATTACTTAAATTCTCAAGGTTGCATTTTCGAGGTCTGCAGACAATTTTTGATGCCGAAGCCCATATTGCGGCCGTTAACCATCCAGATTCATTCGGAATAAACTGCCTGGGTCGAAAGTGCAGGGAGGCAAAAGCCTACCGGCAGTCAAAATGACGTCGGATATCCTCGAATAGGAACTCTTTCGCTATGGCGCTGAACAGCATCAACACGAACAGCGGCGCAATGATCGCGCTGCAAAACCTGAACTCCACCAATTCGGAACTGGCGACCGTCCAGCAGCGCATCAACACCGGCAAGAAGGTGGCCAGCGCCAAGGACAACGGCGCGATCTGGGCCACGGCCAAGAACCAAACCTCGATGGCCTCCTCGATGAACTCGGTGAAGGATTCGCTGCAACGCGGTCAGTCGACCATCGACGTGGCCCTGGCCGCCGGCGACACCATCACTGACCTGCTGGGCAAGATGAAGGAAAAGGCTCTCGCCGCTTCCGACACCTCGCTCAACACCTCCAGCTTCAACGCCCTGAAGGCCGACTTTGAATCCCTGCGCGATCAGGTGACCAAGGCCGCCACCAATGCCAAGTTCAATGGCGTCAGCATTGCCGACGGCACGACCACCAAGCTGACCTTCCTGGCCAACCAGGACGGCTCGGGCTTCACGGTCACCGCCAAGACCCTGTCGCTGGCCGGCATCGGCCTGACGACCACCTCCAGCTTCACCGACTCCGCTACCGCCAAGACCATGATCGCCACGGTGACCACGGCTCTGGGCACGGCGACCAACAAGCTGGCCTCGCTGGGCACCAGTTCGGTGGGCCTGGACACCCACCTGACCTTCGTCGGCAAGCTGCAAGACGCCCTCGACGCCGGCGTGGGCAACCTGGTTGACGCCGATCTGGCCAAGGAAAGCGCCAAGCTGCAGTCGCTGCAAACCAAGCAGCAACTGGGTGTGCAGGCGCTGTCGATTGCCAACCAGTCTTCGTCTTCGATCCTCAGCCTGTTCCGCTAAGCTCAAGGCTTTACGGAACACGGAAAGGGCGGGTCCTCGCGGGCCCGCCCTTTTTCGTTCAGGGCAGCATTTGCCGCCGCAGGGCCGGGATGACAGTTGCTACCCCAGCGCCCGGTACTTGAAGTTGCGGAACCGCGCCGAGCCCTTGCCGGCCGCATAGAGGCCCGGCTTCAGCATCAGGAACCCGCCGCGCACATTGTGGTGGTAGCCGCTGACCTCCATGCCCCGGTCGAACCGCTTCCAGGTCGCGCCGCCGCCCTCTTCGCCATTGGCACTGCGGGTGTGGAAGCTGACGATGTGGCGGGTGTTGCGCAGCCTCATCAGCATCTTCGAGCCATGCGGATTGGCTGGCCGCCCGCGTTCGATGCCGTACTGGTGGGTGACGAAGTTCTTGGCGTCGAACCCCAGGCCGCAATAGAGCTGGCGGTCATAGAACAGGATCAGGCCGGCGCGGGTTTCAGGGTCGATGTCGATCTCGCACTCGATCTCATAGGCCTGGTCGCCATTGACGAAGATCAGCGGCGAGCCGCTGCTGGGGGTCTCTCCCGCACCCTTCAGGATCAGGACGCCGTCCTGGCGTGACATGCGGTCCTGCTCGCCCGGCTTGGGGTCGAAGAAGTTCCACTGCACGCCCAGCTTGTCGGTGGTGAAATCGTCCGACAGCGCCATGCCGTGGACCACGGCCTTGCCGCCACTCTTTGCCGTGCCTTTGGGCTTGGTCAAGGGTTTGGCCAGATCGCCGCCGCCGACCGTGAACCAGCCGTCCTTCGTCCAGGTCACCGGAGCCAGCAGGGTCTGGCGGCCCAAGGTGTAGAAGCCGTTTTCATAGCCGTGATAGACGGTCCACCAGTCGCCGGCCGGGCCCTCGACCAGGGTGGCGTGGCCGCGCGACCACCACTTCTCGGAATTGTCGGTGGTGCGCACGACCGGGTTGTGTGGATGGTCTTCCCACGGACCGGCCAGCGACCTGGCGCGGGCGACGATGACCATGTGGCCGGTCGGCGGGCCGGCCGTGCCGCCCACGGCAGTGATCATGTAATAGTAGTCGCCGCGCTTCATGACCTTGGGCCCCTCGGGCGAGAAGCCCTCGACGTCCCAGTCGTCGGGATAGCGCCAGGGGTCATAGACGTGCTCGGGCTTGCCCACCGTCGACAGGCCGTCGGCCGCCAGCTGGATGCGGTCGCCGCCCGACAGGAACAGCCAGCGCACGCCGTGCTCGTCGACCACGTGGCCGGGGTCGATATAGCGCGGCAGCTTCAGGTCGATGGGCTCCGACCACGGGCCCTCGATCTTGTCGGCCCAGATCACATAGCTGGTGTTGTTGCCCGGAAACTTGGCCGGCAGGTAGATGTAGTAGCGGCCCTTGTGCTTGCAGAGCTCGGGGGCCCAGATCGAGCCGACATTGGTCTTCAGGCTGGCCACGACCGGGGCCCAGTTCACCAGATCCCGGCTGTGCCAGATCAGCAGGCCCGGATAGGCGTCGAATGACGAGTGGGTCATGTAGTAGTCGTCGCCGTCCTTGAGGATCGACGGGTCGGGCCGGTCGCCGGCCAGGATCGGATTGAGGAAGGTTCCGTCGCCCAGATCGGCCTTGCGCTGGCCCTCGACGCCCTCGGCCCAGGTCGGGGTTCCGGCGGGAGCAGGGCCGGGCAGGGTTCCCATCTGAGCCTGGCTGGCGGCGGGAACAGCGGCTGCGGCGGCACCGGTCAGAAGCGAGCCCAGGGCTCCGCGTCGGCTGATCTGGACCATGGCGTTCCTTCCCAGGGTTACGGTCCGCGCGAACTGCTGTCGCGCTGGCGCATGTTACCGGTCACCTAGCGGCAAGTTTCTGCAAATGTCTACCGGTGTCATCGCGATTTTCGCGGAACAACGCTGTCACTGGGGCGATCCTCAGGGAAGGGGCAACCGCACAGCAAAACGCCCGGGAGGCTGAACCTCCCGGGCGTCCTTGTCGCGACGGCGTGGAAGCCGGGCGCTTAGCCCTGCATGTCTTCCAGCTCGGTGCCGCGCGTCTCGCGAACCATCTTCTGGACGAAGAAGAACGAGACCAGGGCGCTGAGCGCGTAGAAGCCGTAGGTGATCGGCAGGCCAAGGCCCGCCGCCATGGCCGGGAAGCTGACGACGATGGCGAAGTTGGCCATCCACTGGGCAAAGCCCGCGACGGCGAGGCCCGAACCGCGGATCTGGTTGGGGAACATCTCGCCCAGCATGACCCACATCACCGGGCCCCAGCTGAGGTTGAAGAACACCACATAGGCGTTGGCGGCGATCAGGGCGATCAGGCCGAAATTGCCCGGCAGGCTGAGCGCGCCGTCAACCATGGAGCCCTGGAAGAAGCAGTAGCCGACCGTGGTCAGGGTGACGGCCATGCCGGCCGAACCGATCAGCAGCAGCGGCTTGCGGCCGATCTTGTCGATCAGGGCGATGGCCAGCAGGCAGGCCAGGATCGACAGCGAGCCGCCCAGGATGTTGATCTTCAGGCTGTCGTCTTCCGAGAAGCCCACCGACTGCCACAGCACCGAGCCGTAATAGAAGACGATGTTGATACCGACCAGTTGCTGGAACACGGCCAGACCGATGCCGGTCCAGACGATCGGACGCAGCTTCTTGGTGATCGGGTCGATCAGGTCGCTCATCTTGGGCTTGTGATGGTCGGCCGACAGCGAGGCGCGGATCTCGGCCACCTTCTTGTCGCCCTGGCCTTCGCCAAACAGGCGCGACAGGATCCTGGAGGCCTCGGCGTCCTTGCCTTTGGCGACCAGATAGCGGGGGCTTTCCGGGATCGTCAGCAGGCTGAAGAAGAAGATGGCGGCGGGGATGACCTGCATCCAGAACATCCAGCGCCAGGCCGGGAAGCCCAGCCAGAACGTCGCTGTCGAGCTGCCGGCGGTGTGGGCCAGGATATAGTTGGCCACGAACGCCCCGGTCAGGCCGGTGATGATCATGATCTGCTGCACCGACGACAGGCGGCCGCGGATATTGGCCGGCGTCACTTCCGAAATATAGACCGGGCACAGCACGCTGGCGGCGCCCACGCCCAGGCCGCCGATCAGGCGGAAGGCGATGAACACCAGCGAGGTGTCGGAGGCGCCCGTGCCGATGGCGCTGACCAGGAACAGCAGGGCCGAGATCAGCATCACGGTGCGGCGGCCCCAGACGTCGGCCAGGCGGCCGGCGGCGAAGGCACCGATGGCGCAACCGATCAGGATGGCGCCGACATTCAGGCCGGTGCCCAGCTTGCTGAGGTTGAAGGCGCTTTCCAGGCCTTCCTGCGTGCCGTTGATGACGCCGCTGTCATAGCCGAACATGAAGCCGCCGATGGTGGCGACGGCCACGATCGCGGCGATAAAGCCCATATTGACCTTGCCGCCATTTGGGCCGCCCTCGGCGCTCATGCCCGGGCTAGGGCCAGCACTGGATACTGAAGCCATTGGTTTCCTCCCCGTGGCCCGAAGGCCGTGTTCAATCCCAGAGCGTCCTTGATGAAGCGCTCGTTGGTCGCGACTTTAGTGTTACCGGTATCAGCGCGCAAGCGGCGAGACAGGCCGCGGGTTTGGTCGCCTTTATGCAGGGCTCGATCTGTGCTAGCTAGGCTTAGCTAAGAAAGAGTCCGGCCATGCGTACAGTCAACATGCACGACGCCAAGACGCAACTTTCCCGGTTGGTTGAGGCCGTCGAGAGCGGTGAGGCCGACGAGGTGGTGATCGCGCGCAATGGCCGGCCTGCGGCGCGCTTGGTGCCCATGCTGTCGGCTGGCCGCACACCCGTGCGGATCGGCATCGCCAAGGGTCTGTTCGTCGCGCCGGCCGATACCCTGGCCCAGGACGCCGAGGTGGCGGCCCTTTTCCTGGCACCGCGGGATTGAGGCTCCTGCTCGACACGCACGTCGCGCTCTGGACCCTGACCGACGACCCGCGCCTTACCGAAGCGGCGCGTGCGCTGATCCTGGATCCCGCCAACGAGGTCTGTATCAGCGCCGTGACCTTGTGGGAGATCGCCATCAAGCACGGACTGGGTCGCGAGGGGTTGGGCGCGATGCCGATCTCTGCGCAGGAAGCCCAGCTGCTGTTCAGCGCGTCGGGCTATTCGCTGATCCCGATCACGCCCGAGCAGGCGGTGGCGGTCGAAACCCTGCCGCGCATCCACGCCGATCCTTTCGACCGCCTGCTGGTCGCCCAGGGCCTGACCGAGGCCCTGATGCTGGTCACGCACGACGCGGTGGTGGCCTCCTACAATGCTCGGATCATCCTGGTCTGACCGGGACCTGCGTGCCTGACCGTTGCGCCGGAACCGCACTCCATCTCCAAGCGCAACATTGCCGAAAAGACAGTTGATCCCGGTGTCGCGGCGCGCTCTACAGCGAAACAGGCGACAGCTATTTACAGTTGTAGTTATTCGCAGTCGTAATGCGACGGCACCGGGCGATCACGTCCGGGGCCATCGGTCTGGGGAGCGTCCATGCGTCTGAAACTTCTGCTCGTGGCGAGCGCGATGGTCCTGCCCGGCCTGGCCATGGCCCAGACCGCGCCCGCTGCCGCCGCCAGGCCTGTGGACAAGTCCGCCCCGACCGCCGTCGAGGGCGTGACGGTGACCAGCGATCCCGTGGCCATGCGCACCTCGATTGACCGCCGCAGCTACAGCGTCGCCAACGACCTGTCGGCCCGCACCGGTTCGATCGCCGATGCCCTGCGCAACGTCCCCTCGGTCGAGGTCGACGTGCAGGGCAATGTCAGCCTGCGCGGCGACGCCAATGTCACCATCCTGATCGACGGCAAGCCCTCGGGCCAGTTCAACGGTGACGGCAAGGCTGACGCCTTGCAGTCGCTGCCGGCCGACCAGATCGACCGGGTCGAGGTGATGACCAACCCGTCCGCCGCCTTCCGCCCCGACGGTTCGGCCGGGATCATCAACCTGATCACCAAGAAGACCCAGAAGCCGGGCGTGAACGGCTCGGTGCGGGCCAATGTCGGCTCGGGCGAGCGCTATAATGGCGGGATCAGCGCCACCCGCCGCGCGGGCAAGCTGACGCTGTCGGGCGACGCCGGCTATCGCCGCGACGTTCAGCAGTTCGTCTCCGAGACCGACCGCGCCACCCTTGATCAGACCAGCGGCCGGTTTCTGCCCAGCACCCAGGACCTCGACTCCCAGAACAAGAGCGACAGCCTGAACCTGCGCGGCGGGCTGGACTATGATCTCGACAAGCAAAACCGCCTCAGCGCCGAGCTGCGCTATCGCGGTATGGCCATGGATAGCGATGGCCGAGAGCTCTATGCCGCCCGCGACGCGGCCGGCGCGGTCTCGCGCAGCTATGAGCGGCTGGCCCAGGGCGAGATGAACCGCTACAACGGCGCGATCAGCGCCGACTGGCGCCGACAGCTAACGGGCGCCGGCCATGAACTGACGGCCCGCGCAGAGTATGAGGTCACCCGCTTCTCGCGTGACGGTCAGGGCCTGACCCGCAACAGTCCGGGCGTCGACAGCTATGAGACCTTTGGTTTCGGCATCGACCAGACCCGCGCCAATCTCAAGGTCGACTATGTCAGGCCGCTGCCGGGCGATGTGAAGCTGAAGGCCGGCGTCGATCTGGAGGTCGGCGACAACGACTATGACAACCGTCGCGCCGTCGGCCCAGCGCCCGGCGCCCTGGTCGTCGACACCGCCCGCACCAACCGTTTCCTGTATGACCAGGACGTCTTCGCCGCCTATGTCACCTATGAGCGGCCGTTCGGAGATTTCACCGTGCAGGGCGGTCTGCGGGCCGAGCAGGTCAAGATCGACACCCATCAGCTGACCTCGAACCAGAAGAACAGCAATGACGATTTCGAGGTCTATCCCAGCCTGTTCCTGAGCCATACCCTCAATGAAAACAACACGCTGAGCGCCAATTACAGCCGCCGTATCCAGCGGCCCCAGGCCCAGGACCTCAATCCCTATCCAGTCTATCAGGACCCCTACAACTATCGGGCCGGCAATCCGGACCTGAAGCCGCAACAGACCGACGCGTTTGAGCTGGGCTGGCAGTATCGCAAGGGCCAGACCTCCTATCTGGCCACCCTTTATCACCGCCGAAACACCCAGAGCGTCACCGACGTGGTCACCGACCTGGGCGGCGGCGTGCTGCTGACGAGCAAGCAAAACCTCGGCAAGAACAACAGCACCGGTCTGGAACTGGCAGCCAATGGCCGCCTTACCCCGACCCTGACCTACAGCGTCAGCAGCAACATCTTCCGCAACGAGATCGCCGCCGCCAATCTGGGCTTTTCGGGCACGCGCGAGGACACCATGGTCTCGGGCCGCGCCAATCTGAACTGGCAGGTCACGCCGAAGGATTTCCTGCAGCTCAACGCCATCAGCTCGGGCCGCCGCCTGACGCCGCAGGGTTATCGCGAGCCGTTCAGGATGCTCAATCTGGGCTATCGCCGGAAGATCAATGACAAGCTGTCCTTCGTGGTCACGGGCCAGGATGTGCTCAACACCATCGAGGACACGGTGATCATCGACACCCCGACCCTGCGCGACACCACAAGTCGCCGGCCCCGGGTGCGGGCGGTGTTTGTCGGCTTCACCTGGCTGTTTGGCGGCGGCAAGCAGCGCGAGCCCGGCTTCGACTTCAGCGGCGCCCAGGTCGGCAACTGAAATCCCCGCCGGCCGGCTGTGACGGCGGTTGATTTCATGTCATAGCGCGACCCTCAAACGGGATCGGGAGCGTCCATGAGCGTCGTTGCGGCCATCGCCTATGTGGATGGGAAGCGGTCCCGCACCCTGGACCTTGAGGCTCCGGACGGCCTTGTTCCGCGTGAGGGCGAGTTCGTCTGGATCGGTCTGCTGGAGCCGACCAAGGCCGAGCTGGAGGTGCTGCAGGACCGCTTCGGCCTGCACCCCCTGGCGGTCGAGGACGCGCTGCACGCCCGGCAGATGCCCAAGGTCGATCTGTACGGCGACCAGCTGTTCGTGGTGGCCAAGACCGCCCAGCTGACCGAGGGGCGTATCGAGTACGGCGAGACCGACATCTTCGTGGGGCCCCGCCACCTGATCACGGTGCGCCACGGCTCGGCCCGGGCCCATACCGATCTGCGCGAGCATCTGGAGGCCACGCCCCGCCTGCTGGCCCACGGTGGCGACTATGTGCTGCATGCGGTGCTGGACTTCATTGTCGATGGCTATCTGCCGATCGTCGACGCCATCGATGACGAGATGGCCGAGATGGAGCGGCGGGCGCTGGATAACTTCCTGAGCCGTTCCGAGGTGGCGCGCATCTTCGCCCTGCGCCGCGAGCTGATGCGGTTCCGCAAGCTGCTGGGGCCGATGGAGCAGGTGGCCAGCGAGCTGGAGCACCATGACATGCCGTGCATCGACGCCGAGGTGAAACCCTATTTCCGCGATGTCCGCGACCACATCGCTCGGGTCGCTTCGCTGGTCGAGGGGCTGCGCGACGTGCTGACCTCGGTGTTCGAGGTCAGCTCGCTGCTGGAACAGCAACGCCAGGGGGTGATCACCCGGCAGCTGGCGGCCTGGGCCGCCATGCTGGCCGTGCCCACCGCCATCGCCGGCATCTACGGCATGAACTTCGAGCACATGCCCGAGCTGACCTGGACCTTTGGCTATCCCCTGGTCCTGAGCGTGATCGTCGGGGTCTGCCTGTTCCTGTACTGGCGGTTCAAGAAGACGCGTTGGCTCTGACCCGCCGCGCCGGGCGGATCACTTGGCCGTGTCGAGCTTGTCCTGTGTCTTGGTGTCGAAGTCGCTGGCCTCATGGCGTTCACGCAACTGGCTGGAGGGCTCGCCGAACACGCGGTTGACCATGCGGCCGCGCTTGACGGCCGGGCGTGCGCCGATGGCGTCGGTCCAGCGGATGACGTTCTTGTAGTCCTGCACCGACAGGAACTCGCCGGCTTCGTACAGCAGGCCCTTGGCCATGCCGCCGTACCAGGGCCAGATGGCCATGTCGGCGATGGTGTAGTCGTCGCCGGCCACAAAGGCGGTCTCGCCCAGGCGGCGGTCCAGCACGTCCATCTGGCGCTTCACCTCCATGGCGTAGCGGTCGATCGGATATTCCATCTTGTAGGGCGCATAGGCGTAGAAGTGGCCAAAGCCGCCGCCCAGGAACGGCGCGCTGCCCATCTGCCAGAACAGCCACGACAGGCACTCGGCCCGCGCCGCCGGCTCGGTCGGCAGGAAGGCCCCGAACTTTTCGGCCAGATGCATCATGATGGCGCCGGACTCGAAGATCCGGATCGGCTCGGGGCCGCTGCGGTCGACCAGGGCCGGGATCTTGGAATTGGGATTGGCCGAAACAAAGCCGCTGCCGAACTGGTCGCCGTCGCCGATATTGATCAGCCAGGCGTCATACTCGGCGCCCGCATGGCCCAGGGCAAGCAGCTCTTCCAGCAGGATCGTCACCTTGACGCCATTGGGCGTGCCCAGGGAATACAGCTGCAGCGGATGCTTGCCGACCTGCAGGGGCTTGTCATGGGTGGGGCCGGCGATCGGCCGGTTGATCGAGGCGAACTTGCCGCCGTTCTCCCGGTTCCAGGTCCAGACCTTGGGCGGGACATAGGCGGGGGCGTCGGTCATGGCAGGCTCCTGGTGACGTTCGAGCGCTTGGGCGCTTCTGGCGTCCCCCAATGTGGCGGCTCACGCGTGATTGCGCCAGTCCAGGCCGTGAGATTGGCGCCTGCAGGAGCAGGGGCCGACTAGGATCCTGTCGCGGGGAATTCCAGCAGCCGGGTGTCGTAGCCCAGCGCCTTGGCGCGTTCGACCAGCTTGGCGACCTGGGCCTGGCTGGGCTGAGGATCGCGCGTGTAGATCCACAGATCGTGGAAGCGGGGGTCGGCCGAGATGAACCAGCTGTAGTCGTCCGCCCGCTCCAGAACCCAGTAGTCACGCGGGATCCGGAAGAGGCCGAAGACGCGATAGCTGACGTGGAGCTTTGCGTTTGTCCCCGGATCCATAATGCGCGCCGGGCCGCCGATGGTCTTCAACTTGCCCGTGGGCGATGCGGCGCGACAGAAGTCCAGCACCGTAACCTTGTCGCCGCCGCGCGGCGTATAGGTGGTGCCGCCTGCCACGCAGCCATCGGTGAGCGACATCGGCCGTCGTCCGATCTCGTACCATGTGCCGGTGTAGAACCGCGCCGCGTCAATGGTCGCGGCGGGTTTCAGGACGCTGGTGGACGCGCCCGTCGAGGCGCATCCCGCGAGGAAGAACAGGCTCGAAGCGATCAGCAGGGCGCGCATGGGGGAACTCCGTCTCTGAGTTCAAGGTACGGTGCGATGCGCCCTGCGGATGCTCGGCGAGGGAGGGGGCGCCGACCCAAACCGTCGCGACAGGGCTTTGAGCCTTCCGCCCCCCAACGGCTGGTGATTCCGCCGCCTGATGCGGCGAAGCGTCATTGCATGATGACCCCGCCGTTCAAGACCAGCCACAGGATCAGAAGCGTGGGCACGATGACGCGATGAACGATCATGTGTTGCACGGCGATGAGCGCAATCAGGGGCAGGCAGTAGAGGGGAAGCTCCCATCCCCAATCGAAGAACCACTGGATCAGGCGCTCTGCGCTTCCCAGCCTGTTCAGGATGCCCGCCGCCGCAAAGGCGATGATCATGCCGATCAGGGCGCTCCAGACATAACGGTTCGAGGATCGGTAGTGATCCATCATGTCCAGGTCGAGCGCTTCACCCTCGTCCGGCAGGACGGCCTTGGCCGCCAGGAACATGCAGATCAGCTGGATCAGAATCAGCAGGAACTGCCACAGCGGCGTGTTGGTCCAGTCGGTGTACCAGGCGATCCACCAGCTCCGGACGATCACTACAAAGACCAGGCTGGCGGCCGTCATGGGCAGCCAGTCCCAGCGCGTGCGGCCAAAGCGCCGCAGCAGGGCGTGAACGCTCACCACCATGTCGCTGATCGCCAGGCCGGTAATGATGGCCAGAAGGCCGAGAAAGTATTCCTTGATTTCCAATGGCCGTCCCCCGCCGCCTCTTGAAGCTGAACGGCTGGACGCCAGTCGCAGCATGATTCCGTCAGGGCCGTGAACCCGCTCGTTCCGGGCAGGGCGTACGGTCAGGTTTCGGGGGTGACAGGGGCTGCAAACAAGTGGCATGCTTGCTGTCATATTATGCGCCCCGGAACGGTCCGGACGGCGGATCCCGGAGATTTCCGATTCAGGTCACCAATGCCCATGGCCCGACCCAGGCCCAGCAGCTCGCCGCGTTTCAGCGGGACGACGGCGTACTTCTCCTCGCTCCATCGCAGGGGAGGGCGTCCAGCTGGCGACCTGACGGGCGGTGGAGGCGGTTGTACGGGGCCACCGGTCGGACGCAGGTCCGTGCCGGCCGGCTTAAAGTGAGGGCGGGTGACGTAAACCCGCCCATCGGAGGAAGGCCAAGCCTCCGCCCGTCCGAAGGTTCGCTCCGGGTTCCTCCGGAATCGGCGTGGCTGCAGCTTCAGGGCTGGGTCCGTCGCGAGGAGGGTGAAATCCGGGTGGGGCATAAGGCTGAACAGGCCTGCGCGCCCCGGCCAGAGGGATAACGACCGCGCGGAGCGCTCCGGCCACGGCCGAAACGGTACTCCACTACAACCTCATCCGGGCCTGGCCCGGACGCTCTGCCGCCTCCCCACACTTGCCGGTGAAACCGGCGAGGATGCGAACCTGTGTCCGCTCAAATCTCTGCCGTCATCCCGGACGAGCCGGCACGGCGAAGATCCGGGACCGATGCCTGAGCGCGGCGTTTGCGGCGGTCCCGGCTCGGCGCGCTGCGCGCTTGGCCGGGATGACAAAAAAAGGCCCCCGGATCGCTCCGAGGGCCTTGGGATCGTCAGTGATTATGCCTCGGCAGCTTGGCCGCCAGGTCCTGGTACTTGACCGCGAACTCCAGCACCCCGCCGGTCTCCAGCTGGCCCGTGTGGGCGCGGTAGATTTCCTGCCAGGGGGTCATGGTTTCCGGCACGGGCGGCAGGCCTTCCTTGCGGCGTTCGGCGATCACCGCCTCGTCGACCAGCGCGTCGCAGCGGCCGGTATTGAGGTCGATGCGGATGGTGTCGCCGGTGCGCAGCCACGACAGGCCGCCGCCGATGGCGCTTTCGGGAGAGGCGTTGAGGATCGAGGGGCTGTCGGCCGTGCCTGACTGGCGCCCGTCGCCCAGGGTCGGCAGGCTCTGGATGCCGCGCTTGAGCAGGGCGTCCGGCGGCTGCATGTTGACCACCTCGGCCGAGCCGGGCCAGCCGATCGGACCCGCGCCGCGGATCACCAGGATACAGTGCTCGTCGATGTTCAGGGCCGGGTCGTTGATGCGGGCGTGATAGTCGCCCGACCCGTCGAACACGATGGCCCGGGCCTCGAAAATGTCTTCCTGGCCGGGCGTGCTGAGGTAGCGAGCCCGGAAGTCGGGGCCGATGACGCTGGATTTCATGATCGCGAAATCGAACAGGTTGCCCTTCAGCACCAGGAAGCCGGCCTTCTGCGCCAGCGGCTCGGCATAGGGGAAGATCACCTCGCGGTCCCTGGTCTCGCGACCCTCGAGGTTTTCGGCCATGGTCTTGCCGGTGACGGTCATGCAGTCGCCGTGCAGGCGGCCGTTCTGCAACAGCTCCCACAGCACGGCGGGGGCGCCGCCGGCCCTGTGGAAGCGCTCGCCCAGATACTTGCCGGCCGGCTGCATGTTGACGATCAGCGGGATGTCATAGGCCGCGCGCCAGTCGTCGGCGGTGATCTCCAGGCCTGCATGACGCGCCATGGCCACGATGTGCGGCTGGGCGTTGGTCGAGCCGCCGGCTGCCGCCACCAGGGCGATGGCGTTTTCGAAGGCCTTTTGGGTCAGGATGTCCTTGGGCTTGATGTCGTCATAGGCCAGGTCGACGATCCGCTGGCCGGTGCGATAGGCCATCTGGCCGCGCTCGCGATAAGGCGCCGGGATGGCCGCGCAGCCGGTCAGCGACAGGCCCAGGGCTTCGGCGACCGCGTTCATGGTCGAGGCGGTGCCCATGGTGTTGCAGTGACCGGCCGAGGGGGCGCTGTCGGCGGCGCGCTGGATGAACTCTTCTTCGTCGATCTCGCCGGCCGCCAGCTTGCGCCGCGAGCGCCAGATCACCGTGCCCGAGCCGACCAGTTCGCCGTCGTGCCAGCCGTCCAGCATCGGCCCGCCCGACAGCACGATGGCCGGGATATTGACCGTGGTGGCGGCCATGATGCCGGCCGGCGTGGTCTTGTCGCAGCCGGTGGTCAAAACCACGGCGTCGATCGGATAGCCATGCAGGGTCTCGACCAGGCCCAGGTAAGACAGGTTGCGGTCCAGGGCCGCCGTCGGGCGACGGCAGTTCTCGAAGATCGGATGGACCGGGAACTCCATCGGAATGCCGCCGGCGTCGCGGATGCCGTCGCGGATCCGGGTCACCAGGTCCAGGTGGATGCGGTTGCACGGCGAGATGTCGCTGCCGGTCTGGGCGATGCCGATGATCGGCTTGCCGCTGCGCAGCTCCTCGGGCGTGATCCCGTAGTTCATGAACCGCTCCAGATAGAGGGCGGTCATGTCGATATGGTCGGGATTGTCGAACCAGTCGCGCGAGCGGAACCGGCGGGGTTGTCTATTCGGGGCGGTCAAGGCGCACCTCGTACTGGGGCTGGCCGGCGACATCGACATCGACGGCGAACAGGCCGCCGGCCTCGGGATGGGCGGCGAGGATCTCGTCGCTCAGTCCCTTGCGGGCGGTGGTGAAATAGAGGGTTTTCAGGTTGGGTCCGCCAAAGCACGGCTTGGTGATGTTGGGGACGGGCAGGGCGATCTTGTCGACGATCTGGCCTTCGGGCGAGAACCGCAGTACGCCGAAGCCGCCCCAGAGGGCCGTCCAGACATAACCTTGCGAGTCGACCACCGAGCCGTCGGGCCAGGCATCCGCAATCTCGACCTGGGCGAAGACGCGCTTGTTCGTCAGGTCGCCGTCGGCGTCGATGTCATAGGCCCAGAGGGTCTTGGCCAGGGTATCGGTGTGATAGAAGATCTTGCCGTCAGGGCTGACGCACGGGCCGTTGGTGATGCAGACGCCGTCGTCCTGCTTGACCGTCTCGCCGGCGGCGGTCAGGCGATACAGGGCGCCGCTGGCGGCGGCCTCGCCGTCATGCATGGTGCCGAACCACAGCCGGCCCTCGGCGTCGATGGTGGAATCGTTGGGGCGGTTGTCCAGTTCCGGGGGCTCGATCTCGCCCAGGAACGCGAAGTCGCCGCTCGCGGGGTCAAAGCTGTGCAGGCCGCTCTTCAGCCCGGCGATGAAGCCGTCCTCACCGGCGATGGGCGCGACAAAGGTCACCTGCTCGGGGGCGGGAAAACTGTGCTGCGCGCCGGTGGCCGGATCATAGCGGTGGACGGTGTGGCCCTTGATGTCGACGAACCACAGGGCGTCGCGATGCCAGATCGGGCCCTCGCCGAGGGTGGCTTTCAGGTCCCAGACGCAGGTGGGGTTCGGCATGGTCGCATCCACTTTCTTGTCATCCCGGCCGGAGCGTAGCGCAGAGCCGGGACCCAGGGGCAACCGCTTTACGCCGGCTCCTGGGTCCCGGATAGCCTCTGCGAGGCTTCCGGGATGACAAGGGTTTTGGGCGTTAAATGCGATTGTCCGGCGCCGTCGCCTACCGCCAGCCGGCGTCGATCCAGTACTCATGACCCGTGCACAGGGCCGCGTCGTCCGAGGCCAGGAACAGCACCAAGGATGCGATGTGATCCGGGAGCAGGCGGCCCTTCAGGCACTGGGCCTTGACGATCTCGGCCTCGCCTTCGGGCGTGTACCACTTCTCCTGGCGCTTGGTCTTGACGTTGCCGGGCACCACGCAGGTGACGCGGATGTCGTCGGGACCCAGCTCGCGGGCCAGGGCCCGGGTCATGCCCTCGATGCCGGCCTTGGCGGTTTCGTAGAGGACCAGATCTTCCAGACCGAGGTGCCAGCTGATCGAGCCGAAATTGATGATCGCCCCGCCGCCGCGCCTGGCCATGCCGGGCGCGACCGCCTGGGCCGCGAACAGCATGTGGCGCAGATTGACGCCGATGCGGTTGTCCCAATAGGCGGGCGTGATGTCGGCCAGCTTGTGGCGGTCGTCATTGCCGGCGTTGTTGACCAGCACGTCGATGTCGCCGATCTCGGCCAGCGTCGCCTTGAGGCCTTCCAGGTCCATCAGGTCGCAAGGCTTGTACACAGGCGCAACCTCGGCGCCGGACAGCTGGGCGACCAGGGCCTTGGAATCCTCATCGACGATGTCGAGAAAGATCACCTCGGCACCCTGGCGCACGAAGCCGGCGGTCAGGCCGGCCCCGATGCCCGAGCCGCCGCCGGTGATCACGACGCGCTTGCCCTTCAGGCTGGGATAGATGGCTGACGACATGCGGCTTACGACCACGAATACGAGGTTTTGGTCTGGGTGAAGAACTCGACCGCCGCAAAGCCCTGTTCGCGGGCCCCGTAGCTGGAGCTCTTCGAACCACCGAACGGCACATGATAGTCGACGCCGGCGGTCGCCAAGTTGACCATGGTCATGCCGGCCTTGGCGTGACGCTGGAAGTGGCGGGCATATTTCAGCGAGGTGGTGGCGATGCCGGCCGACAGACCGAACTCGACACCGTTGGCGACGTCCAGGGCTTCCTCATAGTCCTTGACCCGAATGGTCGAGGCGACGGGGCCGAAGACCTCCTCGTTGTTGATCCGCATGTTGCGGTCGGTGTCGGCGATCAGGGTCGGCTGCACGTACCAGCCGGGGTTTTCCAGCTTCAGGCGCTGGCCGCCGGTGACGATCCGGCCACCTTCGCCGGTGGCGATGTCGATATACTTGTACGACGTCTCCATCTGGTCTTCCGAGACCGCAGGGCCGATCTGGGTGTTGCTGTCGAGGGCGTCACCCACCCGCAGGGCGGCGATTTTCTCGGCCAGCAGGGCCACGAACCTGTCGTGGATGCCGTCGGTGACGATCAGGCGCGAGCTGGCGGTGCAGCGCTGGCCGGTGGCGAAGAACGAGCCGTCCAGGGCGATGGCCACGGCGCGTTCCAGGTCGGCGTCGTCCAGCACGATCAGCGGGTTCTTGCCGCCCATCTCCAGCTGCACGCGGGCCTGGCGGGCCACGGCGGCGGCCGCGACCTGCGCGCCGACGCCCTGCGAGCCGGTGAACGAGACGCCGTCGACGTCCTTGTGCTTGACCAGGGCGTCGCCCATCGATCCGCGACCAAACAGCATGTTGAACACGCCGGCCGGCGCGCCGCATTCCTGCATGATGTCAGCCAGCACCGAGGCGGTGGCCGGGGTCGGGCCGGCGGGCTTGATGACCACGGTGTTGCCGAAGGCCAGGGCCGGCGCCGCCTTCCAGGCCGGGATGGCGATAGGGAAGTTCCAGGGCGTCACCAGGCCGAACACGCCGACCGCTTGACGATACGTCTGGATCTCGACGCCCGGACGGGTGCTTTCCAGGTTCTGGCCGTGGCGGCGCAGGGCCTCGCCGGCGAAATACTTGAAGATGCGGCCGGCGCGGACGGTCTCGCCGATACCTTCCGGCAGGGTCTTGCCCTCTTCGCGGGCCAGCAGGCGGCCGATGTCGGCGCTGCGGGCGATGATGGTCGAGCCGACCTTGTCCAGCAGGTCCGAGCGGACTTCCGGCGAGCTTTCCGACCAGCTTGGGAACGCCTTCCTGGCGGCGTCGACGGCGGCGTCGACCTCGGCCGAGCCGCCGTTCGGGACCATGGCGACCACGTCGTTGGTGTTGGACGGGTTCAGGCTCTGGGTCGGGGCGTCGGAGGCGACGCGTTCGCCGCCGATAAAGTGGCGCAGGGTGTCGGTCATGCCGAGCTCCTAGACTATGGGTTTAGAGGAGGCCGCGACCGGCCAGATTGCGGACCAGGGCCGAGATTCCAAACGTCCAGGGCTTGGCCTGGTCGCAGGTGGTCACCTCGTTTTCGAGGACGCCCAGTTTCGGGGTCGAGACCCGCACGCGGTCGCCGACCTTATGGGTGAAGCCCTGGCCGGGCGTGTCGCGGTCCTGGATCGGGGCGAACATCGTGCCCAGGAACAAAGCAAAGCCGTCGGGATACTGGTGCTGCTTGCCGAACGCCTGACCGGCCAGCACGGCCGGGTCGCGGCTGATCAGGCTCATGTTGGAATGGCCATCCAGCACGAAATTGTCGCGGCCGGTGATCTTCAGCTCGACCTCGGCCGAGCGCACGTCGTCCAGACTGAAGCCGTCGTCGAACAGCCGCACGAACGGACCGATGGCGCAGCTGGCGTTGTTGTCCTTGGCCTTGCTCAGCAGCAGGGCCGAGCGGCCTTCGAAGTCGCGCAGATTGACGTCGTTACCCAGAGCGGCGCCGCGGATCTGGCCGGCGCCGTCGCACAGCAGCACGACTTCCGGCTCGGGATTGTTCCAGTGACTGTCGCTGCGAACGCCGACCTGGTCGCCCCAGCCCATCGACGACAGGGTGGGGCCCTTGGTGAAGATCTCGGCGTCGGGGCCGATGGCCACTTCCAGATATTGCGACCACAGGCCGTCCTTGATCAGGGTCTGCTTCAGGCGCTCGGCGCCCTCCGAACCCGGAACGACGCTGCGCAGATCACCGCCCATGCTGTCGGCCAGTTGCTCGCGGATTTTCAGGGCCTCGGCGGCGTCGCCCCGGGCCCGTTCCTCGATCACCCGCTCCAGGGTCGAGACGGCGAAGGTGACGCCGGCGGCCTTCAGGCACTGCAGGTCGACGGGGGCCAGCAGCTTGGCGGCCGCTTCGCCCGAGGCGTCGGCCCAGACAGGGCGGATATCCAGCTCTTCCAGAGGTCCGCGATCCTCGCCGCGCGGGATCGCCGCGCCGGGCGCATAGGCGTTCATCAGGTCGGCGACCGTCGGGGCGATCTTCGACATGTCTTCGATGCGCCCGCCGCGCACCAGCACGGGAGTCGGGCCGTCGCCGAAGTCGATGCGGCCAAGCAGGGTCGCGTCTTGCCAGTCTTCCGGAAGGAATTGCGTCACGCCCACGGCGTCGTCTCCCCGTCTCAAGCGTCTGGACCCCACCCCACCTTGGGCGGCCGCGCTCGTTCGTGCCTGCGCACTTGTTAGCGCTAACATGTGAGGGCGGCAAGCAGGATATGGCCCTCGCCCAGAGGGAGAGGGAGGGGCCCACGCTTGCGTGGGAGGGTGAGGGGTTAGGGGGTCCGGTCCGGATAGAGTCCTGACACTATTGTCCAGATACATCCCTGACAGTTAGCCGGGCCGGCAGGAGGACACCTGCCGATGCCATGGAAGACCGGATCAGTGGAAGACGCCAAGCTTGGGTTTGTGGCCGATC
>JANOSS010000036.1:0-4172 GCA_031415995.1 Caulobacter sp.
CCAGCTCAGCGCTGGCCCCGCTTAGACTACGACCTAAGCTTGCCGCCGGCCTTCTCGGCCGCCGCCACGATGCGGCCTGACAGCGCCTCGATGTCGGCGTCGGTCAGGGTGGCCTCGCGCGGCTGGACCACGACCTCGAGCGCCACCGACTTGAAGCCGTCGGGCACGCCGGCGCCGTCATAGACGTCGAACACCCGCACGGCCGTGATCAGCGCCTTGTCGGCGCCGGCTGCGGCCTTGACCAGATCGCCGGCGGCCTTGGTCTTCTCGACCAGGAAGGCGAAGTCGCGGGTCAGGGGCATCAGCGGTGAGGGCGAGAAGGCGGCCTTTGACTTGTGGGCTTTCTTCTTGGGCTCGGGGATCGCCTCCAGGGTGATCTCGAAGCCATAGACCGGGCCCGCCACGTCCAGCGCCCTGAGCACCGCCGGATGCAGTTCGCCGAACTCGGCCATCACCGCCTTGGGGCCCAGCTGCAGGCGCGCCGAGCGGCCTGGATGCCACCAGGACGAGGCGGCGCCCTGGGCGGTCTGCAGCTTGTCGACCGGCGCGCCCAGTTCTTCCAGCAGGGCCAGCAGGTCGGCCTTAACGGTGAACAGGTCGTCCTGCGCCGTCTTGGCCCAGCCGCGCGGCGCGTGCGGGGCGATGATCGCCGCCACCACGGTGCGCTGGTCGGCCGGACGGTCGCCATGGAAGGTGGGGCCGATCTCGAACAGGGCCGCATCGGGGAAACCCTTGCGGGCGTTGCGGCCGGCGGCCTCGATCAGGTTGGGCAGCAGGGACGGGCGCATGCAGTCCAGGTCCGAGGCGATCGGATTGGCCAGCACCAGCTCGGCCGCGCCGCCGCCGAACAGCGTCGCGATCTTCTGGTTGGTGAAGCTCCAGGTCAGGGCCTCGGCATAGCCAGCGGCGGCCAGGGCGCGACGGGCCAGACGGCTGCGGGCCTGTTTGGCGGTCAGGACGCCGCCGACGGCGCGGGGAACCTCGGGCAGGGGCGTCGAGGGCAGGGCGCCATAGCCGGCGATGCGGGCGACCTCTTCGACCAGGTCGGCCTTGCCTTCCACGTCGCGGCGGAAGGTCGGCGGCGTCACCGTCCAGGGCGAGCCCAGCACGATGTCGAAGCCCAGGTCGGACAGGATCTGACGCGTCTGGTCGGGCGTCACCGCCAGGCCCGACAATTGTTCGACATAGTCGGGCTCGAAGGCGAAGCCGGTCGGCGCGGCCGGAGCCTGGCCCGCCACCACGATCTCCGACGGCTCGCCGCCGCAGAGGTCGAGGATCAGCCGGGTGGCCAGTTCAATGCCTGGAACCAGCGAATGGGTGTCGACCGTGCGGGCAAAGCGATACTGGGCGTCGCTGTTGATGCCGGTGGTGCGGCCGGTCTGGGCGGTGCGGATCGGCTCGAACCAGGCGCTCTCGACGAACACATCGACTGTCTCTTCCGAGCAGCCGGTGCTTTCGCCGCCCATCACGCCGCCCAGGCCGATCGGGCGTTCGCCCGAGGCGTCGGAGATCACCGACATGTCGGGCGTCAGCTCGTAGGTCTTGCCGTCCAGAGCGATCAGATGCTCGTCGCCGTTCAGGCCGTGGCGGCCCAGACGGGTCGAGATCTCGGTCCCTGACAGCTTGGCCACATCATAGACGTGCAGCGGCCGGGCGCGGTCATAGGTGATCAGGTTGGTGATATCGACCAGGGCGCTGATCGGGCGCAGGCCGATGGCCAGCAGGCGGTCTTGCAGCCATTTGGGCGACGGGCCGTTCTTGACACCCTTGATCAGACGCCCAGCAAACACCGGGCAGGCCTCGCCATCGACCTTGACGGTGATCGGGCAGGGGAAGGTCCCCGGCACGGGCGTGATCGACAGGTCCTTCAGCGTCCCGACCCCGGCGGCGGCCAGGTCGCGGGCGATGCCGGCAACGCCCAGCCAGTCGGGGCGGTTGGGGGTGACCTCGAAGTCGATGACGGCTTCCAGACCAAGCGCCGTGGCGGCGGAGGTGCCGACCGCGAGGCTGTCCGGCAGCTCCATGATGCCGTCGCTCTCGCTGGCGGCTTCCAGCTCGGAGGCCGAGCAGAGCATGCCGTTGGAAACGACGCCGCGCACCGGCTTCTCGACCAGGGTGACGCCCAGGCCCGGCACATAGGCACCGATCGGGGCATAGATGGTCGTCAGGCCCGCGCGGGCATTGGGCGCGCCGCAGACGATCTCCTTGATGCCGTCGACGGTGTCGACCTGGCAGACCCGCAGGCGGTCGGCGTTGGGGTGCTGCACGGCCTCGACGATCCTGGCGACCGTGAAGGCGGCCAGCTTCGTCGCCGGATCAGTGACGTGTTCGACCTCAAGGCCGGCCATGGTCATGGCGGCGACGATGTCGGTGGCTGAGGCGGTGGTCTCAAGGTGATCCTTGAGCCAGGAGAGGGTGAATTTCATCGTTGGAACTCACGGTTCCTTCTCCCCTTGCGGGAGAAGGTGGCCTGCGAAGCAGGACGGATGAGGGGTTTCTCGGCGAGCCCGGCGC
Organism: Caulobacter sp.; assembly: GCA_031415995.1. GTDB lineage: Bacteria > Pseudomonadota > Alphaproteobacteria > Caulobacterales > Caulobacteraceae > Caulobacter. The sequence continues at coordinate 2,515 of JANOSS010000036.1, forward strand.
GACCCCTCATCCGTCGCCTGTCGGCGACACCTTCTCCCGCAAGGGGAGAAGGGACGAGGAGCGCGGCCTGCATCAGCTGAGACCGGAAGCCGCGTTCGGCGCGGCAAACGCGCTGAACCCGTAGTGGGCCAGCCAGCGGCTATCGCTGGAGAACATGTCGCGCAGGTCGGGCATGCCGTATTTCAGCATCCCCAGACGGTCGACGCCCATGCCGAAGGCAAAGCCCTGGTACTCGTCCGGATCGATGCCGCAGGCGCGCAGGACATTGGGATGCACCATCCCGCAGCCCAGGATTTCGAGCCACGAGGTGCCCTGGCCGATCTTGATCTCGCCGCCGCTCCGGTCGCACTGAACGTCCATCTCGGCCGAGGGCTCGGTGAACGGGAAGTGGTGCGGACGAAACTGGGTGGTGACCGCGTCGGTCTCGAAGAACCGCGCCAGAAAGGTTTCCAGGGTCCATTTCAGGTGGCCCATATGGATGCCTTTGTCGATCACCAGGCCCTCGACCTGGTGGAACACCGGCGTGTGGGTGGCGTCGTTGTCGCAGCGATAGGTGCGGCCCGGCGCGATGATCCGGATCGGCGGCTTTTGCGACATCATGGTCCGCACCTGCACCGTCGAGGTGTGGGTGCGCAGCAGCATGCGCTCGGCGTCCGACCCGTCCTCGTTCTTCTTCGGATTGAAGAAAAAGGTGTCGTGCATCTCCCGCGCCGGGTGCTTGGGCGGGAAGTTCAGGGCCGTGAAGTTGTGAAAGTCGTCGTCGATGTCGGGACCTTCGGCCACCGCGAAGCCCATCTCGGCGAAGATGGCGACCATCTCGTCCAGGGTCTGCATGGTCGGGTGGACGCTGCCTTTGCGGCGAAGCGGGGCCGGCAGGGTGAGGTCCAGGGTCTCGCTGGCCAGGCGCGCGTCGAGTTCGGCGGTCTCCAGCGTCGCCTTGCGGTCGGCGATGGCGGCCTGGGCCGCGTCGCGCAGGGCGTTGATCGTCGCGCCTTGCGTCTTGCGCTCCTCGGGGCTCATCGCGCCGAGGGTTTTCAGCAGGCCGGAGATCGAGCCGGTCTTGCCCAGCGCCGCGACACGCACTGCGTCGAGGGCGGAAAGATCGGCGGCGGCGGCGACTTGCGCCAGCACATCGGATTCGAGGGTTTTGAGATCGGTCATGACGGGCTTCCGTCTAGAGCATTCTGGCGGGGCGGAGTAGGGGAGCGCGCAGCAAAAAGCCCCCCGGTTCGCACCGGAGGGCTTTTCTTAGATCGCAATCGGGATGAACCCGAAAAAGACCTTAGGCGGCCAGGGCGGTGCGGACCTTGTCAGCAATGACCTTGAACGCAGCCGGGTCTTGACCCGCGATATCCGACAGAACCTTACGGTCGATCACGATACCCGCCACGTCCAGGCCGTGGATAAACTGCGAGTAGGTGAAGCCCTCGGTGCGGGCGCCGGCGTTGATGCGTTGGATCCACAGCGAGCGGAAGGCGCGCTTGCGAACCTTGCGGTCGCGGTACGCGTATTGGCCAGCCTTGTCGACGGCGGCCTTGGCGGTGCGGATGGTGTTCTTGCGGCGACCGTAGAAGCCTTTTGCCTGCTCAAGAACCTTCTTGTGCTTGGCGTGGGCGGTAACGCCCCTTTTGACGCGAGCCATGTGTCAGCGCTCCTCT
>JANOSS010000037.1:0-2402 GCA_031415995.1 Caulobacter sp.
TGGGGTCGAGGGGGATACTCGACCGGTCCGGGGATCCTGGCGTTGCAGGACCCGCCCGCCGTCGGCGTGGTTGAAGGCAAAAGGGCGTGTCTGGCTGAAAGCCCGTCCTCTTCGACCGCCGGAGCGCGCTGGAAACGGCGAGATCCGGGTCCCGGTAAGGCCTGAACAGGGCCACCCGACGGGAGGCTGACGGATAACGACCGCGCGGGGCGCCTGGCTTCGTCGAAACGGTATTTTCTATTTCTCATCCGGACGTGGTCCGGGCGCACCGCATCCCTCCCCACCCTCGCGGTTTCCGCCGCGAGCCTATCGTCATGCCCGGAGATTCCGATGCCCCTACCCCGCCAGCGCCACAAGAAACCCGCCGCCAACGGCACGCGCGCCAGCCGCCGCCACATCCGGGACGTCGCCTGGCTTCACGCCACGTTCCGCGAGCGCACCCAGGCCCTCGCGGCCCAGCTTGAGCAGCGTAAACAGTGGACCTACAAAGGCGCCTACGGGATTATCAGCTACTTCAAGCCGGGAGAGACTATCCCGCCGGGCTACCAGAAGGTCGAATATGACGAGAACGGCCGGGAGACGGCGCCCTACGTCAAAGAAAAAGCCCCCGATCTTTCGACCGAGGGCTTCAACGATCTTGTCATCCCGGCCGAAGAGCCGAGACCGCCGCAGATACGGCGACTGACGGACTAGCGGATGACCCGCGCGCCCTTGCCCTTCATCACGGCCTCGACCTCTTCCTTGCGCACCATTGAGGTGTCGCCCGGGGTGGTCATGGCCAGGGCGCCATGAGCCGCGCCGTACTCGACGGCGGCCTGGGGACCCTTGCCTTCCATGAAGCCGTAGATCAGGCCCGAGGCGAAGCCGTCGCCGCCGCCGACCCGGTCATAGATCTCGAGGTTCTCGCGCATCATCGAGGCATAGAACTCGCCGCCGGCGTACAGGATCGCCGACCAGTCATTGACCGAGGCGGTCTTGGCGTTGCGCAGGGTGGTGGCGGCGACCTTGAAGTTCGGGAACTGCTTTACGGCGGTCTCGATCATCTTCTTGAAGTTGGCCGGATCGATCGAGCTGATGTGCTCGTCCAGGCCTTCGACCTCAAAGCCCAGGCAGGCGGTGAAGTCTTCTTCGTTGCCGATCATCACATCCACATACTGGGCGATGTGGCGGTTGACCTTCTGGGCCCCCTCCTTGCCGCCCTGCGACTTCCACAAGGATGCGCGGTAGTTCAGGTCGTAGGAGATCACGGTGCCGTACTTGCGGGCCACTTCGACCGCTTCGATCACGGCTTCGGCGGTGTTGCTGGCCAGGGCCGCGAAGATGCCGCCGGTGTGGAACCAGCGGACGCCTTCTTCGCCAAACAGCTTTTCCCAGTTCACTTCGCCGGGGCGGATCTGCGAGGCGGCGCTGTGGCCACGGTCGCTGCAGCCCAGGGCCGGACGAACGCCGAAGCCCTTTTCAGTGAAGTTCAGACCCACGCGGGTGTTGCGGCCCAGACCGTCGAAGTCGCGCCAGATGATGTGGGAGGTGTCGACACCGCCCTGCATCATCAGGTCCTCAACCAGCCAGCCCAGATCGTTCACCGGCAGGGCGGTGACGGCGGTCGAGCGCTTGCCCCAGCACTTCTTGAAAGCGCGGGCGACATTGTATTCGCCGCCGCCTTCCCAGACGTTGAACTGGCGGGCGTTGCGAACCCGGCCGAAACCGGGGTCGAAGCGCAGCATCACCTCGCCGAAGGACGCGCAATCCCACTTCGTTTCCGAAGCCGGGCGGATGTTGAGGATGTTGTCGGTCATTTAGGCCTTCCCACGAACCTTCTTGATGAGGTCCACCGTCTCGCGGACCTTGGCGGTGATGCCGGCATAGTCGCCGGCGTCGAGCATTTCAGGGGTGATGAGCTTGGAGCCCATGCCGGCGGCGACGATGCCCGCGCCGAACCACGTCTTGACCGAGGCTTCGTCCGGATCGACGCCGCCGGTCGGCATGATGCGGGTCCAGGGCATCGGGCCGAGCACCGCCTTGACGAAGTCGGGGCCGCCGACCGACGAGCCGGGGAACACCTTGACGATCTCGCAGCCCAGTTCCTCGGCGTAGGAGATTTCCGAGGCCGAACCGCAGCCCGGCGAATAGGGGATCTTGCGGCGATTGCAGACCTTGGCGACGTCGGCGTTCAGGATCGGGCCGACCACGAACTTGGCGCCATTGGCGATATAGATGCCGGCGGTCGGCGCATCGACGATCGAGCCCACGCCCATGATCACGCGCTCGTCAGCCGTGGCGAAGTGCTTGGTCACTTCATAGAAGACGTGGCTGGCGAAATCGCCGCGGTTGGTGAATTCGATGCAGGGCGCGCCGCCGTCGGCGCAGGCCTGGATGACCTTTTTGCAGACCTCTGCGTCGGG
>JANOSS010000038.1:0-37148 GCA_031415995.1 Caulobacter sp.
GGTCAGCGGCGGCGTCGGCCGTCCCGAGGGCCTGGACAAGGGCTACTACGTCAAGCCCACCGTCTTCGCCAATGTCACCAACGAGATGACCATCGCCAAGGAAGAGATCTTCGGCCCGGTCGTCGCCATCCTCGGCTACGACACGGTCGATGAAGCGGTGAAGGTCGGCAATGACACCGAATATGGCCTGGCGGCCTATATTTCGGGCGGCGACGAGGCGGAGGTCCGCAAGGTGGCCTCGCGCCTGCGGGCCGGCCAAGTGATCCTCAACGGCGCCGGATCCGACCTGATGGCCCCGTTCGGCGGCTACAAGATGAGCGGCAACGGCCGCGAATGGGGCGACCACGCGTTCGGCGAGTTCCTCGAGACCAAGGCGGTCCTCGGCTATTCGCCGAAGGTGGCGGCGGAGTAGGGGTTACCTGCTGAGTTTGTGAGTTTGAGGGGGCGGGGTCGAAAGGCTCCGCCCTTTTTCTTGCGGTCCAGACCGGCGATCGTCTCGCCGTGAGATGAAGGGTTGGCTCCCTTCTCGGCGCGAAGGGGCGGCAAGCCGCGACCGATACAAAACTCCGCTCTCCCCGGCGAAGGCCGGGGTCCAGATCGAACCCTGGGAGGTTGGGGCACCTGGCTAGGTCAGAAGGCGCATCATCCCCAGACGCTCAGGCTGAATCTGGGTCCCGGCCTTCGCCGGGAAGAGCGGGTTTGGGGGCGTCCCCGGGCCAGGGCAGGCCGTCCAGACCGGCGATCGTCTCGCCGTGAGATGAAGGGTTGGCTCCCTTCGGCGCGAAGGTCTTTCAACAGCACCAATAATTCTTGTCATCCCGGCCGTAGCGCAGCGGAGCGCCGGGACCCAGGGGCAACCGCAGTGCGCCGGCCCCTGGGTCCCGGCGCTCCCGCCCGGAAGGGCGTCCGGCCGGGATGACAAGGTTTTGGTTATGGGAGATCGGGTTGAGGGGCGCGCGGGAATAACGAGAAGCGCTCTGCCGCTTCGGACGAATTGCCGGGCTTACGCCGCCGGACTAGCCTGGCCGCATGATCACCCTGCGCCGTCTCCACCTTGATGAAGGTCCCGCCGCCGCAGACCTGCATCGTCGTGGGGGCGCGCTGATCCCGGGCTATGACACCTCGCTTCATACCGCTGATGAGTATGTCGTCTTCTACCGCGACAAGGTGATGGTCGACGGGCCGGTCTGGGGCGCGTTCGATGGCGAGGTCCTGCGAGGCCATGTCGCCCTGCTGCCCGGCTGGATCGACCATCTGTATGTCGATCCGGACTTTCACGGCCTGGGGATCGGCAGCGCCCTGGTGCGGCTCGCCCAGGACCAGCAGGCTGAGCTGCGGCTCTATACCTTTCAGGCCAACACCCGGGCGCGGGCGCTCTATGAGCGGCATGGCTTCGGGATTGAGGAACTGACCGATGGGGCCCGCAACGAGGAGAAGATGCCCGACGTGACGTATGTCTGGCGGCGGGTGTGACGGGGCGAAATCCCTCTCCCCTTGCGGGAGAGGGTGGGCCGCGACAGCGGCTCGGGTGAGGGGTTGAAGAACAGCGACGCCGCGACGGCGGACCGGCTGGGCGCGGGCGGACGGGGCGATCGACCCCTCACCCGGCCCTTTGGGCCACCCTCTCCCGCAAGGGGAGAGGGAAGGTCAGCCTACCCCAGCCCCGGCGCCGAATAGCGCTGCCCCTGACGCAGCGTGCCGGTGGCCAGGAAATAGACCACGCCGGCCAGCAGCACCATGCTGGTCGCCACGCTGGCTTCCGGGCCGAAGGCACCGCCGGTCAGCCACCAGGCCGCGTCCTTGGCCGGGGCCAAGTCGACGACCAGGCTCTGGACAGCGATCTTGCCGCCGCTGACGTCCAGGCCAAAGCCGACGCCCAGCAGGGTGTTCCACATCGAGTGCCAGGCGCAGACGCCCCACAGCGAGCCTTCCTTGATCGCATAGAGGCTGATCATCACGGCAAACAGCACCAGATTGACCAGGGCCAGGACCAGTTCGGGCGAGGGCTCGATATTGCCGGCGTGCAGCAGGGCGAAGATCAGCGAATTGATGATGACGGCGATGACCAGGCCATGGCGCGAGGCCACCAACTGCATCAGCCAGCCGCGCAGCATCAGCTCCTCGGTGGCGCCCTGCACCATGAAGCCGCCGAAGATGCAGAGGATCGGCAGAAACAGGGCCAGGGAGGGGCCGGTCCAGACGCCGAAGCCTTCGATTTTGTAGCCGCCCAGGGCCCAGGCCAGGCCGATCGAGGCGAACAGGAAGCCGGCGCCCACCAGCAGGCCGCGGCCATAGCGCAGCAGGGCGTCGCCATTCAGGCCCAGGGTGGCCGGCGAGCGGCGCTCGAACAGCCAGGCCCAGGCGAGGATCAGCAGGGCGGTGAAGCCAAAGCCCAGAAGCTGGATGGTCAGGGGCTGCCACTGGGTGGCCAGGTCGGCCTGGTGAAAGCCCATCGGCTTGAGAATGCCGAAGATGGTCAGCAGTTGGCCGGCGATGAAGAACAGCACGATCAGCGGGATCGCGGCCGCCGTCCAGGTGCGGCGATGGCGCATCGTGCGCGGCGCATAGAGTTCGACGTGTTTCATGATCTAATACAGGCGGTGTTTTCGCCTTACCAATCTGTAATAATGTGCGGAAGCTGAGTGTATTAGCGTCGGAATTGTGGTCCTGTGTACTTAAATATTTGTCACCTTATATCGCCTGTCCTTGTTTTCGACCGACGAGGGGCGTCCGTGGTCGGTCAGGGGTGAAGGCGGTCCCCCGGCGGTCCCCCGGCGGTCCCCCGGCGGCCATGAGCCGTCTTGCCGTTCGCCGGCATTGCGCTAACGTCCCGGCCCAAAGAGAACAATGATAACCTACAGGGAGCGAGACCATGACGCCTTCGGATGGCGCGTCGCCTTTGCGCGATGTCAGCACGGTGGCTTTCAAGCCTCTGCCGATGAAGGGACCGGACGTCAGCGTCGATTACCGGCCCGACGGCTCGCTGGTCATCACCTCCAACCATGCGCCCGGCCAGGGCCCGCGCTCGATCGCCCACCTGCTGGCCCAGAAGGCCGGCGAGCACCCTGAGCGGCCCTATCTGAAGCAGCGCGAGCCCGGTCACGGGCCCTGGCGGATGACCAGCTATGGCGAGGCGTTCCGCGCGGTCGAGGGCGTCACCCAGTGGCTGCTGGACCAGGGCCTGACCTCGGGCGACAGCGTGATGATCCTGTCGGGCAATTCGATCGAGCACGCCCTGATGACCCTGGGCGCCTACACGGCCGGCGTGCCCGCCGCGCCGATCAGCCCGGCCTACAGCCTGATCTCGAGCGACCACGCCAAGCTCAAGCACTGTTTCGACAAGGTGGCCCCGCGGGTGATCTTCGCCCAGAGCGGGGCGCTGTTCGCCAGGGCGCTGGAGACGCTGAAGGCCATCGACCCGACCGTGCTGGTGGTCACCGCAGACGGAACCGGCTCAATCGGGGATGGGGGCGCAGTGAGCTTCGCCGACATCGCCGCCACGGTTCCCACCCGCGCGGTCGAGGCCTGGCGCGAGACCCTGGGCCCGGCCACGGTGGCCAAGTACCTGTTCACCTCCGGCTCGACCGGCATGCCCAAGGCCGTGCCCCAGACCCACGGCATGATGGCCGGGGTGATCGCCGGGCAGGACGGGTTGAAGCTGGAAGAGCCGGAGACCGGCGAGGTTCCGCAAAGCCTGGAATGGATGCCGTGGAGCCATATCTCGGCCGGCAATATCGGGTTCAACGCCGTTTTGTGGGCCGGCGGAACCCTGCATATCGACGAGGGCAAGCCCTTGCCTGGCATGTTCGAGACCACCATCAAGAACCTGTACGAGGTCTCGCCCATCGTGTTCGGCTCGGCCCCGATCGCCTTTTCGATGCTGGCCGAGGCGATGGAGAACGACCCGGTGCTGCGCGCCGCGTTCTTCAAGAACCTGCGCTATATGGGCTATGGCGGGGCGACGCTGTCCAACGACGTCTATACGCGCATCCAGGCCCTGGCCGTCGCGCAGACCGGCCAGCGCATCCCGCTGACCACGATGTATGGCGCGACCGAGACTCAAGGCATCACCGTCACCCACTGGATCACCGAGCGGGTCGGTCTGGTGGGCCTGCCCCTGCCGGGCATCCAGCTGAAACTGGCCCCCAGCGGCTCCAAGTTCGAGGTCCGGGTCAAGGGCCCGACCGTGGCGGCGGGCTATCACAAGGATCCGGAAAAGACAGCGGCGGCCTTTGACGAAGAGGGCTTCTATCGCCTTGGGGATGCGGCGCGGTTCGTCGATCCGGAAGACCCGGCCAAGGGCCTGGTGTTTGACGGCCGGGTGACCGAGGACTTCAAGCTCGACAGCGGCACCTGGGTCAGTGTCGGGGTGCTGCGCCCCGACCTGGTGGCCGCCTGCAGCCCCTATATCGCCGACGCGGTGATCTGCGGCCAGGACAAGGGCCATATCGGCGCGCTGTTCTGGCCTTCGCCCTCGGGACTGATGGCCCTGGTCGCCGATCCGGGGCCGGGCACGCCGATGGAGAAGCTGACCGTCTTCCTGCGCGAGCGGCTGGCGGCGTTCAACGCCGGGGCCGGCGGCTCGTCGCGCCGCATCGCCCGCTTCAGCGTGATGACCGAACCGCCCTCGATCGACGCCGGCGAGATCACCGACAAGGGCTATGTGAACCAGCGCGCAACGCTGGAGCGCCGCGCGGCCCTGGTCGAGGCGCTGTTCGTCAATCCGCCACCGGAAGGCGTGGTGGCGGTCTAAACGCCCCCCTCATCCTTGGAGGAGATATCGGAAGCCGCAAAAACCTTGTCATCCCGGCCCCTCGGGTCGCGCGAAGCGCGCGCCCAAGGGTAAACTCCGCGCAGCGGAGAGCCGGGACCCAGGGGTGACCGCAGTGCGCCGGCCCCTGGGTCCCGGATAGCCTCTGCGAGGCTTCCGGGATGACAAGGTTTTTGAGGGCTTCAAGGCGTACCTGGATCTCTGGCTCTTCCGCCTACCAGGCCAGCCGGGCATGGGCCAGGACGGCGGTCTTGTCTGACATGCCGGTGGCCATCAGCTCAGGCGGCTTGGCGGCGGGCGGGGCGGCGTCCATGGGCCAGCCGTCGCGCATCTCCATCACGGTGGCCTCGACCCGGCCTGTCGCCTCGGAGGTGAAGCTGAGCGTGACGCCGTTGGGGTCGGGGGCGTGATAGGTGACGGTCGACCAGTCGTCTGGTTGGCTGTCCAGGATGATCGGCCGGCCGTTCAGGCGCGGATCGTGCAGGGCGGTCGAGGCGCGGATCTTCAGGCGCAGCACCTCGGCGCCGGGACCGGGGATGACCCGCACGATCAGGCGGTCGCCCGAGCGTTCGGCGGTCAGGATCGGTGGGACCACCTCGACGGCGCGGGTCTGGGCGGTCCAGATCGGATCGGCGTGGAACGGGGGCAGCGCCTGCTTCTTGAGGTCGACCCCGCCGTCGGCGATCAGGACCGCGCGGGTCCAGTCGTCCAGCTGCGGCATCGATGAGACCCGCCAGGCCTTGCCCGTGGACGGGTCAGCCAGGTGATGGGCCTCGGTCAGGTTGGGCCGGTCGGCCGAGGCGCCGGGGACGGCGGCGGTGATCACGAGGCCCAGGCCCGTCGCGACCAGCAAGACCACGCCGCGCCAGCCCCAGCGGGACTGCGCGAAGTCGAAGGTGATCGGTACGAGGGCGGGGGTTGCCAGCAGCACGAACAGGGCCAGGACGGCGGGCTCCATCAGGCCGATCCCGGCGAAGGTCCAGGCGCCCCAGGCGGTCAGCTGGGCGATGGCCAGGGTGGCCAGCACGCCCATGGCCAGGGTCATGGCCAGGGCCACGCGGCGATCGCGGGTACCGCCCAGGCCCATGGCCAGGGTCGCGCCCAGCGCGGCCAGTAGCAGCGGCCAGACCAGCATGACCGTCGCGCCGGGGGCCAGGATCTGGGCGGTCAGGGACAGCAGCAGCAGGGTGACCAGTCCGCCGATCCAGACGCCCAGCACCCCGACCCGCGGGCCCAGCGCCGCCCAGCACAGCACGCCGACCGCAGCGCCCAGGCCCAGCCCGACGGGATCGAACCCGCCGACCAGGCTGCAGGCGCCGCCCAAGGCGATGGCGGCCAGGCTGGCCCAGATCCGCCGCGCGCCACGAGCCTGGGCCGTGATCACCAGTAGCCCCGCGCCGACGCCCAGGGCGCCCGCCCCCAGGAGCAACAGGTCAAAGCGGCCCAGCAGGTCATACAGCTTCTGTCCGTCGCCGACGTTCAGCAGCCGGCCCAGCAGGTGCAGCACCAGGGCGCTGGCCAGCAGCAGCAGGAGGGCGCCGGCCACGCCCCGGACAATCTCAAGCGGCGAGGTCACCCCGCCGCTCAGGGCGCGCCAAGCCACGAAGCCGATCATCCCGGCGGCCAGGGCCAGCAGCGCCCAGCCGATGGCGGTCGAATAGCTGATCAGCACCAGACCCAGCACGTCGGAATAGATCACGTTGGGAGTCTTGGCTGGGAGTGTCTGGCCGCTGGCCAGAGCCCGGGTGATCGGCAGCACCTGGTCGCCGATGTGCTGCAGGCTGCCTTGGTCGAGCCGCTCGGGCGTCGACAGGGGCGTGTGATAGGCCAGCTGATTGTCGATCAGGGCGAAGTTCAGCCCCGGCAGTCCGGCTTTCACCGCGTGGGTGAAATCGGTGTCGTTGGGCATGCGCTCATAGACGGTCGAGGCCAGGGAATTGGCCGAGGGTCGCGCAGCCTCACGGGCCATCAGGGCCAGCAGCGCGCCGTTCTCGGGTCCGGTCTGGAACATGGCCGCGCGGCCGGCGTCGCCGCGGGCCTCCATGTTCAGCACCACGCCCACCCGCTTGGCGGTGGGATCGCGGGCAAAGAAGGCGTCGGCGCCCAGCAGGCCGGCTTCCTCGGCGTCGGTGAACAGGAAGATCACGTCGCGAGCCGGCGTGGGGCCGGCCGTCAGGGCGCGGGCGATCTCCAGGGCCGCCGCCGCTCCCAGGGCGTCGTCGGCGGCGCCGGGCGAATTGTGGACGGAATCATAGTGGCTCATCACCAGCACGGCGGGCAGGTCGCGATCCTGTCCGGGCAGGACGCCGACCACGTTCTGCACCGCTGCGACGCCCAGCGACCGGCCGTCCTTCGAATAGGGGCTGAAGCCCTCGCCCGGCCGGACCGAGACCTCCAGGCCCAGTTCGCCGATCCGGGTCAGCAAGTGGTCGCGCACTCGCACGATGTCGACCGAGCCCGTCGGGTGAGGGCGCTGGGCCATGGCCCGCACATCGTGCATGGCGCGCGCGGCCGAGAAGGCGGCGGCCGGGGCCGAGGCGTCGACGGGCTGGGGCGCTCGCTGGGCCAAGGCGCCCACGGCGACGCCAATGGCCAGGCAGATCCAGAAGCCCAGTATCCTGATCGTTTTCACGGCCTGCCTCGCGATCGAATCCCAAAGACAGGTTGCGTCGGCTTGGCACCGATCGGAAGGCCAAAAGGAAAAAGGGCGACCCGGTTGCCCGGATCGCCCTTTCCTCATCCGAAAGCCGAAGGCCCTGCTCGCTTTGGTGAGCGGGCCTTCAGATCCCCTCCCGGTTAGAACTTCGCCCGCAGGGTCACGCCATAGGTGCGCGGCGCGCCGAGGAAGGCGTCATAGGTCAGAGTGTCATTGGCCGGCACATAGGTGGTGTTGGTGGCGCTGAGGCCCGACGAGCCCTGCAGGAAGGCGTTGAAGCCGACCTGGGTGTATTCTTCGTCGAGGATGTTCTGGCCCCACAGTTCCACGGTCCAGGCTTCGCTGGCGGCGCCGAAGCCGATCCGGGCGTTGACCACGGTATAGGCTTCCTGCGTCTTCGGCGGGAACAGGTCCGAACCGGTGATGTAGTCCGACGAGTACTTGGCGCCGATGTTGAAGCGGGCGCGGTAGTTGTCGCCCACCGGACGCTCATAGGTCAGCGAGCCCGAGGCCGAATATTCCGGGGCCAGCGACAGGCGGTTGCCTGGCAGCTGCGACAGGGCGTTGGTCGGATCGTTGGGGATCTTCTGATCGCCGTACTCGGTCTTGGCGTAGGTGAAGCCGCTCTGAACGGTCAGGCCGCGCACCGGGGTGAACCACAGGAAGTCGGCGTCGACGCCCTGCGAAACCACTTCGGGGATCGAACGCACGGCGAACGAGGTGCCCAGGAAGGTGTTGAGCTGGAAGTCGGTGAACTTCTGGTAGAACGCGGTGAAGTTGAGCAGCACCGAGCGGTTGAACAAGGTGTTCTTCAGGCCGATTTCATAGCTGTCGACGAATTCCGCCGGGAACGAGGTGTCGAGCACCGGCAGGACGCCCTGGCCGCCGCTGGGCAGGCCGTTCGAGGATTGAGCGCGGTCCAGGTTGAAACCGCCGCCCTTGTAGCCGTGCGCGAACGAGGCGTAGCTGAACACTTCAGGCGAGAAGCGATAGGCCGCCTTGATCGTGCCCGACCATTCCTTGTCGGTGCGCTCCTGGTGGGTGCCGCGGTTATTGAACAGCGGGTTGGCCCAGGGCAGGCAGAGGTTGCCGACGATGGTCGGGGTGGCTGCCGCGCCGACGATACCGGCGATGCGGCCCTGACCGGCCGGCGTCAGAGCGAAGCCGCAGCCGACGCCGCCGTCGGTGATCGTCTGGTAGGCGTCGACGTCCTTGCTTTCCGAGCTGTAGCGAAGGCCGGCGGTGATGCCGAAGGCTTCGGTGAACTGGAAGGTGTTGTTCGTGAACAGGGCGATGGTCTTGGAGCGCTGGCTATAGGTGTCCAGCAGGCCCTTGCCCGGGTTGAACGTGGTGTTCGGCGCCCGGCCGGTCAGGAGCGCGACGAAGTTGGCGATACCGGCCGGATTGGCGGCCGAACGCGACAGCAGGCGACCCAGATACTGCTCGTAGTCATTGCCGTAGAGGAAGTTGGCACCGGTATCGAGCTTCTCGTCGGCCAGGAAGGCGCCGACCAGCCAGTCCAGCTTTTCAGTCTTGCCGGCCAGGCGCAGTTCCTGGGTGTAGGTCGTGAACTCGCTGAAGTTGGAGCCGTCCTTGTTGCGGTAAGCCAGGTCGGCGGTGGTGAAGTCGCTGTCCTGGCCGTTGTCGGTGCGCCAGTTGCGGATGGCCGTGACCGAGGTCAGTTCGCCGATCGGCAGGGTGATGTTGCCTTCCAGCGAAACGCCCATGTCCTCGATGGACGACGGGGCGCCGCGGTTCGAATAGGCGACGCGATCATAGGGCTTGGCGGGCGAGGCCAGGACGGCACCGCCATTGACGAGGGCCAGGATGCCCGAGGTCGGGCCGGTGCGGATCTGCACGGCGCCGCAGCAGTTTTCGTCGCGCTTGGTGTAGTCGCCGATCAGCTTGAAGGTCGCGTTGTCGTCCGGGACGAACAGCAGCTGGCCGCGCACGGTGTAGAAGCCCTGGTCGGAGTCCTCGTTGCGCTTGCTGGGGCCCTTGCCGGTGATGACGTCGTTGTAGCCGTCACGCTCGCGCGCGGCGACATACAGGCGGCCGGCCAGGGTCTCGGTGCCAAGCAGCGGCCCGGTCACCGAGGCCGACAGGCCGTGGGCATTGAAGTTGCCGATGGTGGCTTCGGCATTGGCCGCGAAGCCGAATTCCGGCTCCTTGGTCACGATATTGATGACGCCGGCCGAGGTGTTCTTGCCAAACAGGGTGCCTTGCGGGCCCTTGAGGACTTCGATGCGCTCCATTTCGCCCAGATCGCCGAACGACACGCCGTTACGCGGGCGATAGACGCCGTCGATCACGATACCGACCGAGCTTTCCAGGCCGGGGTTGTCGCCGACGGTGCCGACGCCGCGCACGCGGGCGGTGGTCGAGGCTTCCGAGGTCGTCGAGGTGACGGTCAGGCCGGGGGTCAGGATCGTCAGATCCTTGATGTCCTTGACGCCGGTGTCTTGCAGCAGCTTGGCGCCGACGGCGGTCACCACGACCGGCACGTCCTGCAGGTTCTGCTCGCGCTTCTGGGCGGTGACGACGATGCTGTCGACGGTGGGGATATCAGTTTCCTGGGCCGCGACGGCTCCAGCGGTGGACAGACCGGCGAGCACGACGGCAGACGCCGTGCCGCAAAGCACCTGGGTAAAGCGCATTTCCTACCTCAGTTCGTTGTGCCACGAGCGCTTGCATCGCCTGCGGCTGTTTTTGTTTGTAGCCACCCGAACGCGTGTTCGAATTGACACAGAACGGTTACGGAGCACAGGCCGCCAGAGCAAGTTAAAACCCTTACAGACAACAGGATCTGGAAGGTCTGTTGCCGAGAAGCGACACGGGTCGCTCGCCATTCCCAACCTTGCAAGACCTGGCGGGCGAGGCTTGCCAGACGGGGCTGGCGGGCTCATTTGCGACCGATGACCGTATCGCCCGCCTACCGTCCCGATCCGCAGTTCATGGCCCTGGGGCGCGACTTTGCCGATCCGGTCGCCCCCGCCGACTTTCCAATGACCCGCCTGCGCTATCGCAATGATCGTGCGGCGGCCACGGTGGGTCTGCAGGGCCTGTCGGACGCCGAATGGCTCGCCGCGTTCGGCCGCTTCGAGCCGCTACCCGGCAATCAGCCTCAGCCGCTGGCGATGCGCTATCACGGCCATCAGTTCCGCAGCTACAATCCCGACCTTGGCGATGGCCGGGGCTTTCTGTTCGCCCAGCTGCGGGAGGCGGGAATTGCCCCAGGCAAGACTGGCCGCCTGCTCGACCTGGCCACCAAGGGCTCGGGCCAGACGCCATGGTCGCGGCAGGGCGACGGCCGGCTGACCCTGAAGGGCGGCATGCGCGAAATCCTCGCGGCGAGTTTTCTGGAGGCCCTGGGCGTTCCCACCTCGCGGGCCTTCTCGCTGGTCGAGACCGGCGAGGCCTTGCAGCGTGGCGACGAGCCCAGCCCCACCCGCTCGGCGGTGCTGACCCGGCTGTCGCACAGCCACATCCGGTTCGGGACCTTCCAGCGCCAGGCCTATCTCGAACGCCCCGACCTGATCACCGTGCTGGTCGATCACGCGGTCGAGACCTACTATCCCCACCTCGCCGACCAGCCGGACCGTCCAGCGGTCCTGATGCGGGTGGTGGTCGAGGCCAGCGCGAAACTCCTTTCCGGCTGGATGTCGGCGGGCTTCGTGCATGGCGTGCTCAACACCGACAACATGGTCGTGACCGGCGAGAGCTTCGACTACGGGCCCTGGCGGTTCCTGCCGCGCAATGACCCGAATTTCACCGCCGCCTATTTCGATCACTCGGGGCTCTACAGCTTTGGCCGCCAGCCCGAGGCGGTGTTCTGGAACCTGCAGCAGCTGGCCGCCTGCCTCACCCTGGTGACCGATCAGGCCGGACTTCTGGCCGCGCTGAACGGCTTTTCCGACGCCTATCGCGACGCCTTGGGCGCGGCGATGCTGCGGCGGCTGGCCCTCAAGTCGCGGGACGCAGAGGCCGATATCGCGCTGGTCAGCTCAGCCTTCAAGGCGCTTGCCGTCGGCGGCGATGACTTGCGCTGGGAGCCGTTCTTCTTCGACTGGTTCGGCGGATCAGCGTCGGAGGGCCGCGCCATGGGCAGCCCCCGCGCGGGGCTGTACGGACAGGACGCCTTCGCCGATTTCCGCCGCCGCTTGGCCGACTTCGAGCCGGATCGGCCAAAGCGCCTCGACCATGCGGTGTTCGCGCAGCCGGAACCCGAGGAACTGCTGATCGAGGAGGTCGAAGCCCTGTGGGCGCCGATCGCCGCCGCCGACGACTGGTCGCCCCTCCACGCCAAGCTCGACCGGATCGAGGCGGCCCGGCAGGCCTACGGGTTTCCGGGTCCCGGCGACAAAAACAACGCCGTCTGAACTTTTCCGTGCGGGTCCGGAACAATTGTCACGGTTCGGGCTTACTGGACTACATCGTGCCGAACGGTGAGGCTTTGCGGAGAGACTCCATGCGCTTCTTCCAATCGATCTTTCAGCCCGTGATGCTGGTCGGCGCTGTCGCCATGTCGTTTATCGGCGCGCTCGGCATACCGGGCTGCGCGCGCGCCATCAGCGAATGTCTCAGCGAGGGCCGCGAGGTCGCCTGAGGTCGTTTCGGCTTGTTTTGGCCAGACCCGTCGACCGCGCGATTCAGACCTTAAGTTCCGCCGTCAGGGCGTGGGCCAAATCGCCCCGGTCGGCGACGACCACGTCCGACAGGCCCAGCCACCGCGCCATCAGCCGTAGTTCCTGCGCCAAGGCCTGCGCCGTCTCGCCATCGGCGGCCGGCTCGGCATGGGCGGCCTGGACCATCAGCCGGCCCGTCTTGCGGTCGGCCTTCAGGTCGACCCGAGCGGTGATCGTCTCGCCCTGCAGGAACGGCAGCACATAATAGCCATGGGTGCGCCGGTGGGCGGGGGTGTAGATCTCCAGCCGGATGCGGACGTCAAAGATCCGTTCGGCGCGCTCGCGAAACCAGATCAGGTTGTCGAACGGCGAGAGCAGGGCGCAGGCCTCGATCCGGCGGGGCCGCGCGGCCCCGGCGGCGACATAGGCCGCCTGCTCCCAGCCCTCGACCAGCGCGGGCATAAGCACCCCGTCCTCGACCAGCTCGGCGATGCGGGCGCGGCTCTCGGCCGGGCCCATGCGGAAGTAGTCGCGCAGGTCGCGCTCGGTGGCCACGCCCATGGCCCCGGCGGCGCGGGCGAGCAGGGCCCTGTGGGCGTCCTCGCGCCTGGGCGTGGGGGTCTCGATCAGCGAGGCCGGCAGCACCTGGTCTGGCGTACCATAGACCCGCTCGAAGCCCGCGCGGCGGTTGGCGGTGGTCAGTTCGCCGATCCAGAACAGGCATTCGACGGCGCGCTTGGACTCGCTCCAGCCCCACCAGCCGCCGGGGCCCTTCTTGGCGCCGGTCTCCAGCTCGCCGGCTGCAAGCGGTCCGCGGCGGCGGATTTCGTCCAGGGCCCGGGCGATCAGGTCGGGATGGCTGTCGAGAAATTTGGCCACGCCCTTCCAGACACCCACCCCGGCCTTGGCGTCGGCCATTCGCCAGCGCAGCAGCGGATGCAGGTCATGCGGCAACAGCGACGCCTCGTGGCCCCAGTATTCGACCAGGGCGGGCTGCTTGCCCCAGGCCACGTCCTCCAGCAGCGCGCGGGGATAGTCGCCCAGGCGCGAGAACAGCGGCAGATAGTGCGAGCGCGACACCACATTGACCGAGTCGATCTGCAGCAGGCCCAGCGTTTCGATCGTCGACAGCACATGGCGTCGCCCCGGCGAGGCGGGGCGCGCCTTGCCAAACCCCTGCGCCGCCAGCGCCATGCGTCGCGCCGTCCTGGCGGAGAGCTTCTCGGTCATGGCCAGGTTTGAGCATCGCCCGGCCCGATCGCGCAAGTCGACCCGGATGGGAGCGCTACCCATCTGACTTGCGCCCGATCCGGAAAACGCCATACCGATGCGCTCATGATCGTTCTAGAAAACGGCGCGGCGCGCCTTGAGCTGTTCCCGGATGTCGGCGGCGCCGTCGCCGGATTCACCGTCGCGGGCCGCGATATCCTGCGGCCGATGGCGCGGGGCGCGACCGATCCGCTGGACGTCTCCAGCTTTCCGCTGGTTCCGTTCTGCAACCGCATTCCGCACGGCCGGTTCACGTTCCAGGGCCAGGAGCGCGTTCTGAAGCCGAACCTCGACGACCATGCCCATCCTCTGCATGGCCAGGGCTGGCGCCGGCCCTGGGCCGTCGACGCCGCCAAGGGCGCCCAGGCGCGGCTCTCTTACGACCATGCGCCCTCCGACTGGCCCTGGGCCTATCGCGCCGAGCAGCGCTTCGTCCTGGGCGAAAGCCGTCTGCGCCTGGAGCTGTCGGTGACCAATACGGGCGAAACGCCCATGCCCGCCGGCCTGGGTTTCCACCCCTATTTCCCGCTCCGTCCGGGCGAGGCCCTGAAGGCGTCTGTCGATGGCGTCTGGATGATCGATCAGGACGTGCTGCCGACGGTGCATCACCAAGGCGTCTGGGGGCCTGACTGGGCCCATGGCGCGGGCGTCGAAGGCCACGCGACCCTGATCGACCACTGCTACACCGGCTGGACCCAGCGGGCCGAGCTGAGCGCGCCCGGCCTGCCGACTACCACGATCACCGCGTCGCCCGATTGCCGCTGGCTCCACGTCTATGCGCCGCCGGGTCATGACTTCTATTGCGTCGAACCCTGCGCCAGCCGGCCCGACCCCTTCGGCGAGGGGGAGACGGGGGTGGTGACGCTGCCGCCGGGTCAGAGCCACGCGATCTGGATGGAGATCGCGACGGGGTAGGGGGGCACCCCATCCCCCCCAACTTTCCGTTATTCCCGCCACAAGACCCGAAATAACGTGGAAGAAGGGGCGGTCGAGTAAATACCCGCCGCCCTAGCTCAGCCCTGCCTGGGCCTTGAGTCGCTGGACCATATCCATCGACAGATAGCCATCGGCCGGCAGCTGGCGGCTCTGCTGCCAGGCGCGCAGGGCCTTGCGGCTGCCGGCGCCGATCACGCCGTCGGGGGCGCCGGGGTCGAAGCCCAGGCGGGCCAGGGCGATCTGGGCGGCCATGCGGTCTGACAGGGACAGCGGCGCCTCGACGGGCCAGGCGGCGACCAGTGGCCCGCCGCCGGCGAAGCGGTCAGCCAGCAGGCCGATGCCCAGGGCGTAGGAGGTCGAGTTGTTGTATTTGCGGATCGCGAAATGGTTGGGCAGGGCCAGGAAGGCAGGACCATTTGCGCCGGCCGGCAGGATCAGGCCGGCGGGCGAGGCGGCGTCAGCGGCGGTCCAGGGCAGGCCGTCGGCGCGGCGCACGCCCCTGGCTTCCCACCATGACGGGGTCTCGCGCGGACCTTCCGACAGTCCATAGTCGAAGCCGGCCGGCAGGATCACTTCCCTGGCCCAGCCGGCGCCGGGTTTCCAGCCGCCCTTGGCCAGCAGGTTGGCGGCCGAGGCCAGGGAATCGGCGTCCGAGCCCCAGATGTCGCGCTTGCCGTCGCCGTCGGCGTCGACAGCGGTGGTGCGATAGTTGCTGGGCAGGAACTGGGTCTGGCCCATGGCCCCGGCCCAGGAGCCCTTGAGCTGGCTGCGGGGGACCTCGCCCGAATCGATGATCTGCAGCGCGGCGATCAGCTCGCCCTCGGCCCAGCTGCGTCGGCGGCCGTCGGCGGCCAGGCTCATCATCGAGCGGACGACGTCGAAATTGCCCTGGATCTGGCCGAAGGCCGACTCCATCGCCCAGACGGCCATCAGGATGTCGCGCGGCACGCCATAACGGCTCTCGACTTCCGGCAGGAAGGCCAGTTCGGCGCGCTTGCGGCGGCCCACGGCGACGCGGTCGTCACTGATCACGCCCTTGATATAGTCGCCGACCGGCTTGGAGAATTCCGGCTGGCGGCCGTCCAGACTGATGACCCTGGGGTCGGGCGTCACGCCGCCCAGTTCACGCTCCAGCAGCTGCCGGGTCAGGCCGGCGGCCTCGGCGCGGACCATGAAGTCGGCCAGCCAGGAGTCGAAGCTCAACTCACCGGCCGGGACGGGCGTGGCGGTCAGGGGCGAGGGCGCGCTGCCGGTCAGTGTCGGCGCGGCCGTGGGCAGCGCCGAGACGAGCGGGGTCAGCGGCCCCTGCGGGGACGTATCCGCGCAGCCGGCCAGCAGGAGAACGAGAAAGAAGCGACGATCCATGCGCGCAGGCTACCGGCATCCGGGTGAACTCTTCAATCACAAGGCCGACAGAGTGGTGAAGTTCTGCTCCAGGGCCTTGGAGCCGTTGACTCTGTGCCGCGCCTTGCCTATACGCCCTCCCTCCGAAACATCCCGGATGGTCCGGTCGCCCAATGGCGCGCCGAGCTTGTCCGCTGAGTATAGAGACGGTCATGAAGGTTCGTAGCTCGCTGAAGTCGCTCAAGTCGCGCCACCGCGACTGCAAGTTGGTCCGTCGCAAGGGCGTGGTCTACATCATCAACAAGACCGACCCGCGCTTCAAAGCCAAGCAGGGCTGATGATGCTGAAGCCTTCCCTCTTCGGGATCGAAGAGGACAAGAAGGCTTCATCTCCAAGGAGAAGAGCGTGACGGGCGCCGAAACCGGCATCCACTTTCAGCTGTCACGCTCTGCCGGTGGGCCCCGGGCGCTGCTCTGGGATGTCGGCAATGTCATCGTGCGCTGGAATCCGCGCACGCTCTTCGCAAAGATTTTCAAGGAACCCGCCGAACTCGACGGGTTCCTTTTGCGTGTCTGCACCATGGACTGGCACGGCGAGACCGACCGGGGCCTGTCGTTCGCCGACAACATCGCCCGGCTGACGCCGCTGCACCCCCACTATGCCGAACAGATCGCTGCCTGGTGGGACCGCTGGCCGGAAATGTTCTCGGGCGCGATTTCCGAGACTGAAGCCGTGATGGATGACCTGGCCACGCGGGGCGTTCCGCAGTTTGGCCTCACCAACATGTCCAGCGAGGCCTGGCCCGGCGTCCAGGCGATGAGCCCGGTGTTCGGACACTTTCGGGACGTGATCGTCTCGGCCGAGGAAGGCGTCATCAAGCCCGAGCCGCGGATCTACGAGATCGTGCTGGAGCGGACGGGGCTGGTGCCCGGTGACCTGCTGTTCGTCGACGACAACGCCGCCAATATCGCCGCCGCCGAGGCGATGGGATTCCGTACACATCTGTTCACAGATCCGGCGGCCCTGCGGCCGATGATTCAGGCGCACGGCCTGTTGTGAGCGATGAGCGTCGCGCCTATGGTCCGCGACGCAATTCCACCCCTGTCTGAAGAGCTTTCCGTCATGGCCGACGACGCCGCCCACGCCGACGTTCTGAACTCCACCGCCCAAGGTCAGCTGAAGAGCATCATCGAGCGCATCGAGCGCCTCGAGGTCGAAAAGGCCGAGATTTCCGAGCAGATCAAGGAAGTCTATAACGAGGCCAAGGGTAACGGCTTCGACGTCAAGATCCTGCGCAAGGTGGTTCGCATCCTCAAGCAGGATCGCGCCAAGCGTCAGGAAGAGGACGCCATCCTCGACCTCTATCTGTCGGCCGTCGGCGCGATCTAAAGCGCCCTTCTTGGTCGGCGCGCGAACGCGCGCCTTGGGTATTTTTGCGGGGTGCGGTTTGGCGCGGCTTCGGGGATAGTCCCCGGCGATGCGTGCCAAGCCCCCCGACCCTCGAGCTCAAGCCAAACGTTCGGCGCTCAACGCGCTGAAGCGCGCGAGGCGGGCCGCCGACAAAAGCGGCGTCGAGCTGTCGGACTGGGAGGGCGAGTTCCTGACCTCCGTCGCCCAGCGCGTCGAGACCTATGGCCGGGCCTTCGGCGATCCCGAAAAGGGCGGCCGCGACCAGGCGCTGTCGGGCAACCAGACCCTCAAGCTCAAGGAAATCGTCGCCAAGGCCAAGGGCGAGAAAAAGCCCATGAAACGCGGCCGGGGCTTTGGCCGTCGCGAGGCGCCCGCACCGGCCGAGGTCGAGCCCGAGGACGACGGGTAGCGGCCGCTGGCGTCGCGGTGCCGTTCAAGCTGGGCGCGCCTTGGTCGCAAAGGCCGGCAACAGCCATGGCTGTTGTGGATGCCCCGGCGCTCGGCATTTGCAGGTCCTGATCCGGTGACGATCGCCGATGGGGCGTCTATGCATCCTGGAGTTGTGCGGCGTGACGGCCCCTGGGATCGCGCCGCTGTTGAGGGAGACGTCCGGGCGCTTCAGCCGGGCCGCTTTCCCCAACGGCATCCTGGCAATAAGCGGTGGCCGTCGGCGCGCTGGAGCTTTCGGGTTGAAAGTCGCAAGGCGAGACAGGCCCGTAACCGCTTAGGATCTCAGTTAGGGCGCGCGGGGTGCGGCATAAAGGTTTTTCGACTGATTTTACTGAAATAAAGTCCCAAAAGCTTACCGGAAAACAAGGTTCAGCGAACTTCATTAAGGTCGCGGTAACCAGCGGGGTGAGACATTATGGCGCAGGGTCCTCGGGATCCTGACAGTAAGGAACGCTTCGTCCGGTGGGGGCGACGTTCGCCCTTTCCAGCGCGCGCGGACCTCTATCTGCATCGGCGCCGGTTCAACGCTAACGGTAACGGACAAGCGCTATGGCGACGACGTATGACTATCTATTGCGAAGAAAGGCGGACCTAGAGGTCCGCATGGCTGAGGCCCAGAAACGCGCGCTGGCGCCTTTCGAGGGTGAACTACGAGCGATCAGCCTGGCTCTGGGCGCGATCGAAAGGGCTGGTCTCAGCGAGGACCGCATAGCGGCGCAAGCTTCGGCCTTCTCCAGCCCGGCGCCCAGCCGCCGCGGACGGCGAAGTCGCTCGATCGGCGACATGATCCTGATGGCCCTGCAGCAGGGCGGTGTGGGGCTGGCGGCGACCGATATCGGGCTTCAGCTGGAACGCCGCTGGAACCGCTCGGTGCCGGCGACGGCCATTGCGCTTGAACTTCAGCAGCTCGAGGCTGACGGCGCGGTGACGCGCGGCGCGGCAGGGTGGACCCGAAACGCCGAAACGGTCGATCCCGACCATGCCGACGACAGCGAAGTCGCCCGGGTGGCTTGACTTCAGACCTGGCGGGGCGCCTGGCGGGGCGCCTTCCAAGGCCTTATCAGCGTCTTCAGGCGCTGCTCGCGCGAGACCGGGCGCAAAACGAGGGTCATCAGCCGGCGTCCTTCATGTCAACATCGATGCCCTGCTCTCGCACCTTGCGATAGAGGGTGGAGCGGCCGATCCCGAGGCGGCGCGCCACCTCGCTCATATGGCCGGCATAAACATCGATCGCGTGCTGGATAAGATCGCGTTCGATTTCTTCCAGAGTCCGCAGATGACCGCGATCGTCGAGGATGCGCACCGGCGCGTCGCCCGGCGCGCTGGCCATGGCCGCATGCGTCGCCTGCAGCACGGACGGCAGGTCGGGCCCGGTGACGCTGGCCGAGGGCATGGCCTCGATCGGCGCCTGCAGGCCCGAAATCGCCGGGAAATCATAGGGCTGAAGATAGGGCGCGTCGGCCAGGACGATGGCGCGATAGACCGTGTTTTCCAGCTGGCGCACATTGCCGGGCCAGTCGAAGGCGGTCAGCAGGGCCAGGGTCTCGGGCGAGGCGCCGATCACCCGCTTGCCCTCTTCCACATTGAAGCGGCGGATGAAGGCCTCGACCAGGGCCGGCACGTCGTCGCGGCGTTCGCGCAGGGACGGCGCCTCGATCGGGAAGACGTTCAGGCGATAATACAGGTCCTCGCGGAACCGGCCCTGAGTCACGGCGTGGGCCACGTCGCGATTGGTCGCCGAGACGATGCGCACATCGACCTTTTGCGAGCGCTTGGAGCCGATCGGATCGATCTCGCCCTCCTGCAGGGCGCGCAGCAGCTTGACCTGCATGTCCAGCGGCAGCTCGCCGACCTCGTCGAGGAACAGGGTGCCGCCGTCGGCTTCCTTGAACTTGCCCAGATGCTTGTCGGTGGCGCCGGTGAAGGAGCCCTTTTCGTGGCCAAACAGGATCGACTCGACGAGGTTCTCAGGGATCGCGCCGCAGTTGACGGCCACGAAGGGCTTGCCGCTCCGGTCAGAGCTACCGTGTACAGCGCGGGCGATCAGCTCCTTGCCGACGCCGCTTTCGCCGGTGATCAGGATCGGGATGGCGCTCTTGGCGGCGCGCTCGCCCATCCGCTTGACCAGGGTCATGGCGGGCGAGGTCCCGATCAGGTCGGCGAAGGTGGTCTTGCCGGCGGTGCGCTTGGTCAGTCGCTCGACCTCGCCCTTGAGGTCGCCCATCGACAGGGCGTTGCGGATCGACACGGTGATCCGCTCGGGGGAGGCCGGCTTGATGAAGAAGTCGGTGGCCCCGGCCTGCATGGCCTTGACCACGGTGTCGACGCCGCCGCTTGCCGTCAGAACGATGACAGGCTGCAAAAAGCCGCGCGAACGCATCTCCTTGAGCGTGTCATGACCGTTCAGGCCGGGCATGACCAGGTCCAGCAGCACCACGTCGGTGGGCGCGCCGGACGTCAGGTGCCCCATCGCCGCGTCGCCGCTCTCGGCGTGCGAAACCGCGAACCCGTCACGTTCCAGCACCGCCTGGATCAGGCGACGCTGAGTCGGATCGTCATCGACGACGAGAACCGTCTTGGACATAGGAAGACACCCACCATAACCGGCCGCACTCGACATGGAGCAGGGCTCTTGTTGGTTCAGAGTGATACAGCAGCCGGGTAAACACCGGCTTTCGGAGAGGTGTCGGCAACCTTAAGGTTCAGGCTTAACAAGGCCTTGCCAGCAAGGGGTTTGAGGATGGTCACCGAGGATCAGTTGAGCGCCCTGGCGATGGCCCTGCCGGGGCTGCGCGCCGCGATCCAGAGCGCACCGACATCACGTTGCAGGCTTCTTGCCCACGACTTGATCCGCTTCAACATGTCCTCGCTTGCGCCGGGACGCTCAAAGGTCCGCAATTGCCGCATCTGTGACCTGCCATTGCCGCGCTTGGCGTAGCAGAGGACTTCAACGGGAGCGTTGCCTTAGGTCGACAGGTTGATGTTCAAGCTTCCGCCTTAGCCAGCGCTGCCCCTGATGCAATCGCCTGAGCCGTGTAGGGCTTTTTGATCACCGGACAGCCTTTATGGGGCGCCGGCAGTTCGATCTCGTCGCCGTAGCCGGTCGCGAACACATAGGGCACGCCGCCGAGCCGAAGGCGGTCGGCGATCGCGTAACTCATCTCCAACCCCAGGTTCACATCGAGAAAGGCGAACGTCGGCGTCTCGGCGTCGAGCAGCCGCATCGCCTCTTGAACATCGTTGGCCGTCAGAACCTCTCCCGCGCCCAGGTCGAAGAGCATTTCCTCGGCGTCCATGGCGATGATCATGCTGTCCTCCACAAGAAGGACGGAGCCTGCCAGGCGGAACGCGTTGGGCGGGGTTGAAGCTGTCAATGCGATCTGAGCAACGACGCCGTCGTATTCGATGAACCTGGACGGCACGACGAACCGCGCACGAACGCCGTCCAGCGCATAGTCTAAGCTCGCCTCGCCGTGGAGATCGTGAGGCACTGAGCGCTCGATGATCGTGGTGCCGAACCCGCGTCGCGTCGGGGCCTGAACCGGTGGCCCGCCGATCTCGCGCCATTGGAGGATCAGGCTGCCATCATCGGTCGTCCATTCCACCAAAACCCGGCCGGACAGATTGCAGAGCGCGCCATACTTCGCTGCGTTGGTCACCATCTCATGGATGACCAGCGCCATGGTGGCGAAGGCTTCGGGCTGTAGTAGAATGGGTGGGCCTTCGATCTGGACCCGGTTCGCACCGCCGTCGAGATAGGCGGCGGCCTCGGTGGAAATCAGACCCGCCAGAGAGCGGGGGCCCCAGTTGCTTTCCGTGATCTGGTCATGCGCGCGGGCCAGGGCCTGGACCCGCCCCCCGATGGTGGCCGCGAAGCTCTCGACGTTGGTCGCGCCGCCCTTGCTCTGCGAGATGAGGCCCCGGATCAGACCAAGGATGTTGCGGACACGATGGTTCAGTTCCGCAATCAGAAGGTCCTGGCGCTGAACTGCGCGCTCTCGCTCTTGTTCCGCGACGCCGGTAAGGCGCAGCACGACCTCCAGAATGGTGACGCGCAGGGCGTCGGCGGCTCTCAGTTCCGGCTCGGTCCACACGGCGCTCTGACCGCTGGTGATTTCGCGCCAGGCTTCAAAGCTCTTGCGCGGGGTGAGCCGGACGCCGTTGGGGCCGATGGAAACAGGCTTGGCCGGATCGCCCGCCCAGGTGATCGACTGGGCGATTTCGCGGCGGAAGAAGACCAGATAGTCACGCGGCGTTCGCGACACCGGGATGGCCAGCATTCCCGCTGCCCGCTTGGCGTAGTCGCGCGCCGGCGGATGCGCCCGCCCCATGTCATTGACGGCCAGCACCTGGCTGGCGGCGCTCTGATCCAGAAACCTGGTCAGAGCGACCATCTCCTCCCGCGTCGGGGTAGAGCCGGTCAGCACCATCTCGTCGCCGATCCGGATGGCCATGCCGTCGCACGGCACGATCTCGCTGATCCGTTCGGCCATCGCGCCAAGGTTGGTGGCTGTGGACCCGCTCTCGACGATCGCTGCCATCAGCCCGTCGTGAAGGCTTCGGGTCCGCTGTTCATAGTCGGAGACTGCCTCGCGTTCTCGCGTCTCAATCAGCAGTGACAGAACCTGGGCGAACAGCTCGGCCGCCGTCCGCCGCTCATAGCTGACCTGCAGCGCGGTTTTGTGATGGCAGGCAATCAGGCCCCACAACCGTCCGCCGCGCAGCAGCGATATGGTCAGGGTCGCCCCGACGCCCATGTTCTTAAGGTATTCGATGTGGATGGGCGAATGAGCGCGAAGCGTGCTCATCGACAGGTCGAGCGGTGCACCGGTGGGGCCGAGCTGAGGGACGATGGCGGAGGCGGTCGCATCGACGTCGGCGACCACCCGGACGACATTGCGCTCCATCAACGCGCGCGCCTGACGGGGAATGTCGGATGCCGGAAACCGAAGGCCGAGGAAGGGTTCGATCCCGGCCGCCAGGCGCTCGGCGACCACTTCACCTGTACCGTCGGGGTGGAAGCGATAGATCATCACCCGGTGGTGGCCCGTCAGTGCCCGGACCTGCCGCGCGGCCTCCTTCAAAAGAGCGCCCAAATCCGTCAAGCGGTTCAGCCGGGACAGCATGGCCTGGACCGTGGCCGACGGATTGAGGTCGCTCTCGGGCTCGCTGGGCTCGGCCTCCATCACGATCTCGCCCTTCGACATGTGCACGGCCACGTCAAACCGGCCGCCACCGTCGACCAACTGCACGCCGAAGGCCCGTTCGACGGCATCTTCGCCCGTCAGGGAAGAGAGCCGGTTGCGCAGCCTGTGGACCGCCTCGACGGCCAGGATGTCCCGTAGCGATGCGCCGAGCAGATTTTCGACGGACCCACCAAGAAAGTCCGGCGCGTTGGCCGAGGCGCGGGAGATCAGCCAGTCGGTCGACACCGCAATCAGAAATCCGGTGGGCTGGATCGCGCTGATCAAGTGGATCGGCTCGCGATCGCAGTTGGTCAGATCGACCTTTTCCATCATCGGCAGGTCGGGGGTGTCTGAGGCATTCATGCGGCGGCGTCCAAGGGTCGTGCAAGGCCCGCGTAAACGGCGAAGGTTTTAAGTGCGCCGGCGATCAAGGCTTGCTCGTCGGCCGACCCCTCGGCGCCGGGCAGATCGATCTGGTCCAGAAGGCGCGCCCACGGCTTCCCCATCCGGAAATCGAAATAGGAGGTCGGCAACTCGGAACCGACCCGCTTTCGCAGGATTTTCGAACCGAGACGGGATCCCCGGACGACATAGGCCAGACCGAGCCCGTCGATCGGGCCGGGCACAGGACCGGCCTGGACCGACGGCTCGACGCCGAGATCGTTAAGATCCATGCAAAGGGCGTCGACCAGGCCTGCGAAGTCCGCCTCGTCTGCGCTGCGCCAATGGGGCCGAAGGGCCGTCAGTGCCGAATGATTCAGGTCCAGGAAGCCCGCATAATCCCCGGTGTTGCCCAGATTGAACCGCGAAAGAGCGAGGTCGACGCGTTCGTGGTCAAGGCGGGTCGCAAGCTTGAGGCGAAGGTGGGTCGACGAGGCTTGAGGCAAGTTCTTGACCATTTCATCCTGACCTTCCGTGTTCATGTCCCTCATGAGCAAAAAAGCTTGGCCGCGCCCTCTGATGGCGGGCCCCAAATTAATGATCCTGTGCCTCAACTTTCGAAATATTGCGATTATTAACTTAAGTTAAGCAGTCGATATAGACAAGCGAAACAGCCCAAAATAGGCCGACCGCAGAACGGCTTAGCGCCGTCTACTTTTGCGAGGGAAGATCAATACCGAACGCGAGGGGGCATCTGGAAGTCCGGCAACGGATCGAAAGCTCCCCTAGCCTTCCCTCCAAAAGGCGGACGCCCGGCGTCGAGGTCGCCCCAGCAAAGAACGCCGGTTTCCAAACCGGGCGGACCGGGCGCATGCTGAGGGGGTACATGTCGGGGGAAAACGATGTTTGTCGGACACTACGCCGCCGCCCTGGCCGCCAAGGCCGTCGCGCCCAAGGCACCGCTGTGGACCTATGTGCTGGCCAGCCAGCTGATCGATGTCGGCTGGAGTGTGCTTATCATCACCGGGGTCGAGCGGGTCAGTGTCGATCCGACCTTGCCGGGCAGCGCTCTGGTCCTGGAGCACATGCCCTATACCCACAGCCTGCCCGGCGCGGCCCTGTGGGCGGTGGCGGCGGCCGCTCTGGCGGGCTGGCTGCTGAAGCTGCCGCGCTGGACTGCTGCGGTGGTCGGGCTGACGGTGCTGTCGCACTGGGGGCTGGATTTTCTGGTCCACCGACCCGACCTGGCCCTGTGGTTCGGCGGTCCCAAGGTGGGCTTAGGCTGGTGGAACTATCCCGTGCCTGAGCAGGCCTTGGAAATGGGCTTGCTGGCCATGGCC
Source organism: Caulobacter sp. (assembly GCA_031415995.1). Taxonomy (GTDB): domain Bacteria; phylum Pseudomonadota; class Alphaproteobacteria; order Caulobacterales; family Caulobacteraceae; genus Caulobacter. The sequence goes on from JANOSS010000038.1 coordinate 24,369, forward strand.
GGCGCGGCCTGGGCTTGGCAACGCGGAACCCAAGGACGGGCCTGGTGGCCGGCCCCGCTGTTTCTCGGCCTGCTCCTGGCCGTGCAGGAAATCGCCCTGGCGTCGCCCCCCGGCGGCGGCGCCGTGCAATTGGGTCTCACCGCCCTGGCTGTCTATCTGGTGGTGACCCTGATCGCTCGCTTCGTCGAACCGCCGCTCAAACCAGCGGTCTGAGGATAATGGCGGCGGGGCGATTGCGCTGGTCCCCGTTCGGGCCATATCGGTAGGGCCATGAACGCCCCCTTCAAGACCGACGCCCTTCCCGAGTGGAACCTCGCCGACCTCTATGTTGGTCGCGACGATCCCCGCATCGAGGTCGATCTTGCCGCGGCCAAGGCCGCCAATGACGAGCTGGCTTCGCTGGAGGGCCTGTTCCTGCAGGCGCGGGGCGAGCCCGAGCGGCTGGGCCTGCTGATCGATCGCGGCATCCAGCTGTATGAAAAGGCCACCAACCACCTGTGGAGCGTCGGCGCCTATGCCAGCCTGGCCAGCTCGGTGGCGCACGACGATCCGGCCTGCGCCAAGTTCGAGGCCGACCTGCGGGCCCGCTCGGCCGGGATCGCCGCCGAAAGCCTGTTCTTCACCCTGGAGCTCAACAAGCTCGAAGACGCCGAGATCGAAGCGGCTCTTAAAGCCTATCCGCTGGGCGTCCGCTGGACGCCGTGGCTGCGCCGGGTGCGCCTGTCGCGGCCGCACGAGCTGTCGCCGGACCTGGAGCGCTTCATCGTCGACAAGAGCCCGGCCGTGGCCAACTGGGTGCGGCTCTATGATGAGACCCTGGCCAAGCTGCAGGCCAAGGTCGGCGACGAGACCCTGACGCTGCCTGAAACTCTCAACCGCCTGTCGGACTCCGACGTCACGCGCCGCAAGGCCGCCGCCGGGGGGCTGGCCACGGCGCTGGAAGCCATCGTTTCCACCCAGGCCCTGGCGCTCAACACCCTGGCCTTCGAAAAGCAGGTCGAGGATCGCTGGCGCCACTATGCCGAGCCGGCCCAGTCGCGCCACCTGTCCAACGAGGTCGACGCCGACGCCGTCAACGCCCTGGAGGCGGCGGTGGTCGAGGCCTATCCGCGCCTGTCGCATCGCTACTATGCGCTGAAGGCGAAGATCATGGGCGTCGAGGCTCTCGACTACTGGGACCGCAACGCCCCGCTGGATGCCGCCACGCCGCGCGCCTATGGCTGGGAAGAGGCCAGGACCGTGGTGCTGGACAGCTTCCAGACCCTGGCGCCGAAGTTCGCCGACGCCGCCCGCACCTTCTTCACCCAGCCCTGGATCGACGCGCAGCCGCGCTCCGGCAAGCAGTCGGGGGCCTATTCCCATCCGGTCACCGCCGACCGGCATCCCTATGTGTTCATGAACTTCATGGGCGAGCGGCGCGACGTGCTGACCCTGGCTCACGAGCTGGGCCACGCCGTGCACCAGACCCTGTGCGCGCCCCTGGGCACCCTGCTGGCCGATACGCCCCTGACCCTGGCCGAAACCGCCTCGATCTTCGGCGAGGGGCTGGTGTTCGACCGGCTGCTGGCCGAGGCAACGCCGGAGGATCGCCGCAAGCTGCTGGCCGGCCGGATCGAGGACGGCCTCAACACCGTGGTGCGCCAGATCGCCTTCCACCGCTTCGAACGCCGCTTCCACGAGGCCCGCCAGCAGGGCGAGCTGTCGCCCGAGCAGATCGGCGGCCTGTGGCTGGAGGTGATGGGCGAGAGCCTGGGCCCGGCCGTGCGGCTCAACCCCGGCTACGAGCACTACTGGGCCTATGTCAGCCACTTCTGCCACGCGCCGTTCTATGTCTATGCCTACGCCTTCGGCGACCTGCTGGTGCGCGGGCTGATGGAAAAGCGCCGCGAGGATCCGGAAGGCTTTGCGCCGCTTTACGAAGCACTGCTGGCGGCCGGCGGGACCAAGACCTATGTCGAGGCGCTCAAGCCCTTTGGCCTGAACCCGCGCGACAAGGCGTTCTGGACGGCGGGCTGCGCGCAGCTGGAACGGCTGGTCGACGAATTCGAGGCCTTGGCATGAGCTTCAACACTGTCGTCCTTCTCCCCTTGCGGGAGAAGGTGGCCGCCGAAGGCGGTCGGATGAGGGGGTGCCCTGACCTGTCCGCCACGCCCGTACAAAATCGTCCGACGTCTATCGACCCCTCATCCGTCGGCTTTGCCGACACCTTCTCCCTCAAGGGGAGAAGGGAAGGAAGCGTGAATGGCTAACGACATCAAAGACCCCGAACGCGACCGCCTGTCGGGCCGTATGAGCCGCTTCGCCAAGGTTGGGGCGGGGCTGTCCGGCGCGGCTGTCAGCTATGGCGCCAACAGCCTGTTCGGCGGCGACAGCGCCGATGCCCGCAACGCCAAGGCTTTGCGGGCGGCCCTCGGCGGCCTGAAAGGGCCGCTGATGAAGGCGGCCCAGATGTTCGCCACCGTGCCCGACCTGCTGCCGCCGGAATTCGCGGCGGAACTGGCCGAATTGCAGACCAATGCGCCCGCCATGGGCTGGCCGTTCGTCCGTCGGCGGATGGCCGCCGAGCTGGGTCCCGACTGGCAGTCGAAATTCCAGAGCTTCGAGCATGAGGCCGCCCATGCCGCCTCGCTGGGCCAGGTGCACCGCGCTGTCGCCCCCGACGGCCGGGCCATCGCCGTGAAGCTGCAGTATCCGGACATGCAGAGCGCCGTCGAAAGCGATCTGGGCCAGCTGAAGACCCTGTTCGCCCTGTTCAAGCGCATGGACGGCTCGATCGACCCCACCCAGATGATCGTCGAGATCGGCGACCGCCTGCGCGAGGAGCTGGACTATGGCCGCGAGGCCAAGCTGATGGCGCTGTATGGCGGGTTCTTCAGCGGCCGAGATGACATCCGGGTGCCCGAGCCCGTGCCGTCGCTGTCGACGGGCCGCCTGCTCAGCATGACCTGGATGGACGGGCAAGGGCTGCTGGCCTTCAAGGACGCGCCGCAGGAAACCCGCGACCGCATCGCCGCCCTGCTGTTCGAGGCCTGGTGGAGTCCGATGACCCATCTGGGGATCATCCACGGCGACCCTCATCTGGGCAACTACACCTTCGGCGGTCCCGCCGGCGGCGACGGCGCGGCGCACCTGAACCTGCTGGACTTCGGCTGTATCCGCATCTTCCCGCCGCGCTTCGTGGCCGGGGTGGTGCGGCTGTATCGCGCCCTGTCCAACGATGACCGCGCCGAGCAGTACGAGGCCTATCGCAGCTGGGGCTTCGCCGGTCTCACTGACGAGCTGGTCGACGTGCTCAACGTCTGGGCCCGCTTCATCTATGGCCCGCTGCTGGACGACCGGGTGCGCACCGTGGCTGACGATGTGCCGCCCGGCGAGTACGGCCGCCGCGAAGCGTTCCGCGTGCGTCAGGCCCTGAAGTCCAAGGGCCCGATCACCATTCCGCGCGAGTTCGTGTTCATGGACCGCGCCGCCATCGGCCTGGGCGCGGCCTTCCTGCATCTGGGGGCCCGCCATAACTGGAAGGCCCTGTTCGAGGCCTCGCTGGAGGGCTTTTCCGAGGAAGGCCTGGCCCAGCGGCAGGCGGCGGTGCTGGCGGCGGCGGGGGTGGCCTGACCCTCGTCCTGGCTGGCTTCCTCGCCCGCCGTCGAGGAAGGGTTCCGCTTTGTTCAAACGATCGTTAGGATTTGTCCCATGTCCGATGATCTTACCGACGCCCAGACCGCCGCCATCCCCGATGGCTACAGCCAGCTGAACTGGTCGCGGGGCTTTGGCCGCCAGATCGGGCCCCTGTTCGAGCAGCGAGGCGGGCTGGGCGAGGCCTGCCTGGGATTCCGCGTCGAGGAGCATCACACCAACGGCCTGGGCAATTGCCACGGCGGCATGCTGATGAGCTTTGCCGACATGGCCTGGGGCCGGATCATCTCGCTGCAGAAGTCCTACAGCTGGGTCACGGTGCGGCTGATGTGCGACTTCATGTCCGGCGCCAAGCTAGGCGACTGGGTCGAGGGGCAGGGCGAGTTGATCGGCGAGCAGGACATGGTCTTCACCGTTCGCGGCCGGATCTGGTCGGGCGACCGCACCCTGATTACCGGCACCGGCGTCTTCAAGGGCCTCAGTGCGCGCAAGCCGCGTCCCGGCGAACTGGCCTTCAAGGAAGAGGGCTGAGCATGGCCGACGACCAACTGTTGCACACCCCGCCGCCCCTGCCCGCGCCCCTGATGCCGTTCAACGGCGAGACTCCGCCTGCGCCCGCCTGGTTCGAGGCGGCGCTGGCGATTGAACCTGAGCGGTCAGTAATTCCGGTCGATGGCGTCGACATCGAACTCCTGACCTGGGGCGAGGTCGGCAAGCCGGGCCTGCTGTTCCTGCATGGCAACGGCGCCCACGCCGACTGGTGGAGCTTCATCGCGCCCTGGTTCGCGAAGGACTGGCGGGTGGCGGCGATCTCCTGGTCCGGCATGGGCGGTTCGGGCTGGCGCGAGGCCTATTCGGCCCAGAGTTTCGCGGCCGAGGTGTTTGCTGCGGTCGAGGCGGCGGGGCTGGAGGCGGGCGGGGTCAAGCCGATCCTGGTCGGCCACTCGTTCGGCGGCTTTCCCACCCTCTATTGCGGGGTCGAGCATGCAGACCGCCTGCGCGGCATCATCATGGTCGATTCCAGTATCCAGCCGCCGGAAAAGCGCTGGAAGGGACCGCCGCCGCGGGCGGGGTTCGGCAACAAGGTCTATGCGACCCTGACCGAGGCCCTGGCCCGCTTCCGCCTGGCCCCGCCCCAGGCCTGCGAGAACCTGTATATCGCCGATTACATCGCCCGCCGCTCGCTGAAGGAAGCTGACGGCGGCTGGACGTGGAAATTCGACCCGGCCATCTGGCTGCGGTTCTCCATGCCCGACCTTGGCGAACTGCTGACCCGCATCGCCTGTCCCGCCGCGCTGATGTGGGGCGAACGCTCCAACCTTATGCATGACGAAACCCTGGGCTATATGATCGATCAGATGCCCAAGGACGTCCTGCTCGTGCCGATACCCGACGCAGACCACCATGTGATGATCGACCAGCCCCTGGCCTTCGTGGCCGGGCTGCGCGGCCTGCTCGCCGCCTGGCGATGACGCAGCCTGGGGGGGCGCCGGCCGGGATGGTGATGGTCTACATGCCCGACCGGGGCGTGGGCGACCTGATGTGGCACCTGCCGACCTTGCGGGCCATCGCCGCCCGGGCGCTGGAGGGCAGGGTGCTGCTGGCCGCTCGTCCGTCCAGCCGGGCGCGCGAACTCCTCGCCGGCGAGTCCTGTGTCGAGGCCGTCGACTATCTGGACTATCGCACCGGGACTTTTCGTCATCTCGCGGAGATCGTTGATGTCTATCGCCTCTGTCGCCTGCGTCGGCCGCGGGCGGTGTGGACACTGGAAAAGATTGACCGTCCCGCCATCGGCGCCGCCCTGGCCGGCGTGCGTGAGCGGCGCGGCTTTGGCCTGGGCCACAGCCAGGAACGCTGGCTGACCCACGGCCCCTTCCTGCCGCGCGCCATGCGCTCGGCCCACCGAATCGAGAAGCTGGCGGCGTTCGAGGCGGCTCACGGCCTGAAGGTCGCGAGCCGTGAGCCGGCGCTGATCCCCGTGCCCTCTGCCCTGGAGGTGGTCGAGCAACGCTTCGGACACTTGCCCAAACCCTGGATCGTTTACGGTGTCGGCGCCAGCGAGCCGCGCCGTTGCTGGCCGCTGGATCGTTTCACCGACCTGAGCGCCGCCCTCTCCGATCTTGGGGGCGCCCATTTCTGGCTTGGCGGACCGGGCGACAGCGCTTCGGTTGACGCTGAACTGAGACGGGCCGACGCCAGCTGCATCAACGTCAATGTCTGCGACCTTAAGCTGGATGCCGGCGCGGCCCTGCTGTCACGCGCCGATCTTTTCATCGGCAATGATTCTGGGCCGCTCAATCTGGCCGCTTCGGTGGGCGTCACGTCGATCGGCCTGTTTGGCGATAGCCCGCCGCTGGACTATTCGCGCTTTCTTCGGCCAATTGTCGGCCAGCGGGGCGGCATGGCTGCGCTGACGGTCGAAAGTGTCGCGGGCATAGCCCGCTTGAGCCTTTAGGCCTGCCGTTGTAAGCGGCGAGACTATCTTTTCTTCCCCAACGAGGACGACGACATGGCCGGCGACTACCCCCGCGGTGAAATGGACATTCAGGAACAGGCAGCGACCTATGCCGCCTTTGGCGGCATGACCAAGTGGGGCTCGCTGGCGATCGCGGTCGTGCTGCTGATGATTACCATGTGGTTCTGCACGTCGGTCGGCTTCGCCGGCGGCGCGATCGCCGGATTCGTACTGGCAGTCCTCGGCGTCGTGCTGCTTAGGGAAAAGCCAGCTTCCTCGCACTGACACCGGTGGACATCGGCATTTCTTCTCCCTTACCCGCGCGTAACGCCTCGACAAGAGGCAAGACTATCCCCTAAACAGCAGCGCAAGCTGACTGGGATAGTAGCGCTCTGGGAGGGGTATGCCGATGGCCGTCGTCGCCGTGACGAAAGAAGCCCGCGGGGGTGAAACGCGGGTCGCCGCCACGCCGGAAACGGTGAAGAAATTGATCGCGGCCGGCTTCTCGGTAACGGTTGAATCGGGTGCCGGCGCCGCCGCTTCCTACCCCGACGCCGACTATGAAGCGGCCGGCGCCAAGCTGGCCAAGACCGCCAAGGACGCCATCACCGGCGCTGACGTTCTGTTCAAGGTGCGCGCCCCCGAAGCCGCCGAGATCGCGGCCCTGAAGAGCGGCGCGATCGTCGCCGCCGCGCTCAATCCGCACCAGGACAAGGACACGCTCGCCGCCCTTGCCAAGGCCGGCGTCAGCGCCATCGCCATGGAATTCATCCCGCGCATCACGCGGGCCCAGGTGATGGACATGCTGTCCTCGCAAGCCAACCTCGCCGGCTATCGCGCCGTGATCGAGGGGGCCGAAGCCTATGGCAAGGCCCTGCCGATGATGATGACCGCCGCCGGCACCATTGCCCCGGCCAAGGTGTTCATCATGGGGGTCGGCGTCGCCGGCCTGCAGGCCATCGCCACGGCTCGCCGGCTGGGCGCGGTGGTCACCGCCACCGACGTGCGTCCCGCCACCAAGGAGCAGGTCGAATCGCTGGGCGCCAAGTTCCTGGCCGTCGAGGACGACGAGTTCAAGAACGCCCAGACCGCCGGCGGCTACGCCAAGGAGATGTCGGCCGAATACCAGGCCAAGCAGGCCGACCTGGTGTCCTCGCACATCGCCAAGCAGGACATCGTCATCACCACGGCCCTGATCCCCGGTCGTCCGGCCCCCAAGCTGGTCAGCGCCGAGCAGGTGGCCTCGATGAGGGCCGGCTCGATCCTGGTCGACCTGGCCATCGAACAGGGCGGCAATGTCGTCGGCGCCAAGCTGAACGAGACCGTGGTCACCGCCAACGGCGCCAAGATCCTCGGCCACGCCAACCTGCCGGGCCGGATCGCCACCGACGCCAGCGCGCTCTACGCCCGCAACCTTTTCGCCCTGTCGGGTCTGTTCCTGAACAAGGAGGGCAGCTTTGCCCCCGACCTCGAGGACGAGATCCTGAAGGCGGCCCTGGTCACCCACGGCGGCGAAATCGTCCATCCATCTCTGAAGACCGCCTAAGCGCATAGAAAGGGAGGCTCCCATGGAAGCCGTCGACCCCACCGTGTTTCGTCTGGCGATCTTCGTGCTCGCCATCTTCGTGGGCTATTACGTCGTGTGGAGCGTGACACCCGCCCTGCACACGCCGTTGATGGCCGTGACCAACGCCATTTCCTCTGTGATTATCGTCGGAGCCTTGCTCGCAGCCGCCGCCCATGGCGGTTCGGGCGAGGCCGCCACCAGCTCGGTCTGGATTTCCAAGGGGGCCGGCGCGATCGCCGCAGCCTTCGCGGCGGTCAATATCTTCGGGGGCTTCCTGGTCACCCAGCGGATGCTGGCCATGTACAAGAAGAAGGACAAGGCCAAGTGAGCGGCTTCGCCACTCTGACCCTGGCTGCGCTCGTCATCCTGATCATCGCCGCCTGCGTGTCGATGATGCTGCCCCGCAGGAAGGCGACCGGCAACGGCGCCGCCTTCGCGCCAGCCTTCGTCCTGATCGCCATCGGCCTCAGCGCCAACGCCATCGGCCTGCAGGCCGGAACCAGCGGCGGCGCCGACATCCTTCGCTGGCTCTCGCCCTTTGCCGTCGGCATGGGCGCGGCTCTGCTGCTCGCCAATCTGCGCGCCGACAAGGCGCCGCCGCCGTCCGGGGGGACCTCCGAATGAACGCCAATCTCGCCGCCATCCTCTATATCGTCTCGGGGGTGCTGTTCATCCTGGCCCTGCGCGGCCTCTCCAGCCCGACCACCAGCCAGGCGGGTAACCGCAACGGCATGATCGGCATGGCCATCGCGGTGGGCACGACCCTTGCCACCCTGTGGACCCAGGGTGCGCTGGACGTCATCACCCTGGGCCTGATCCTCGGCGGCGTCGCCGTCGGCGGCGGCGTCGGCGCGGTGATCGCCCGCAAGGTGCCGATGACCTCGATGCCGCAGCTGGTCGCCGCCTTCCACTCTCTGGTCGGCATGGCCGCCTGTCTGGTCGCCGTGGCCGCCATCTATACCCCGGCCGCCTATGGCATCGTCGGCGAGGATGGCCACATCCACGTCAACAGCCTGATCGAGCTCTCCTTGGGTCTGGCCATCGGCGCCATCACCTTCACCGGCTCGGTCATCGCCTTCGCCAAGCTGAACGGCAATATGGGCGGCGCGCCGATCATGCTGCCGGCCCGTCACCTGCTGAACATCGCCCTGGGCCTGGGCATTGTCGCCCTGATCGTGGTGCTGGTGGTTTCCGGCGGTTCGGCGATCTGGGCTTTCTGGGGCGTTTTCGCCCTGGCCCTGATCATCGGGATCACCCTGATCATCCCGATCGGCGGCGCCGACATGCCGGTCGTGGTCTCGATGCTCAACAGCTATTCCGGCTGGGCGGCGGCGGCGCTGGGCTTCACGCTGGAAAACACCACCCTGATCATCACCGGCGCGCTGGTGGGTTCGTCGGGCGCCATCCTGTCCTACATCATGTGCAAGGCGATGAACCGCTCGTTCGTCTCGGTGATCCCCGGCGGCTTCGGCGCCGCTGACGCCGTGGCGGGTCCTGGCGGTCAGGTCGAGAGCCGTCCCGTCAAGCGGGGCAGCGCCGAAGACGCGGCCTTCATCATGAAGAACGCCAGCAAGGTGATCATCGTCCCCGGCTACGGCATGGCCGTCTCCCAGGCCCAGCACATCCTTCGCGAGATGTGCGACAAGCTGAAGGAGGAGGGCGTCGAGGTGAAATACGCCATCCACCCCGTCGCCGGCCGCATGCCGGGCCACATGAACGTGCTGCTGGCCGAGGCCAACGTCCCCTATGACGAGGTCTTCGAGCTGGAAGACATCAACAGCGAGTTCTCGACGGCCGACGTGGCCTTCGTGATCGGCGCCAACGACGTCACCAACCCGGCCGCCAAGACTGACCCGACCAGCGCCATCTACGGCATGCCGATCCTCGACGTCGAAAAGGCCCGCACGGTGCTGTTCATCAAGCGCGGCATGGCGTCGGGCTATGCCGGCGTCGAGAACGAGCTCTTCTTCCGCGACAACACCATGATGCTGTTCGGGGATGCCAAGAAGATGGTCGAAGGGATCGTGAAGGGGCTGTGATCTTCCCCTCTGCGCGTCCCGGACAAAGCAAAGGCCTCAGGTGATCCTGAGGCCTTTGTCGTTCGGGGTGTCGCCTGGCCTGAACTCACCGGGCGGCCATCTCGACCGACCTGGCGCGGGCGGCGACCTGCAGGGCCTTGCGCTGACCGTTCGACAGATGGCGGCGGACTTCGCGTTGGACCGATACCTGGCAATCATTGAACGACATGTTCAAAGAATTCTCGCGGGCCTTGGCGCTGCAAAGGGTGTCGGCGGCGTTTTCGACGCGAGCCTGGAAGACTGCTGCCTGGGCGGGGCTGGACAGGTTCAGGTCGCTGACCGCGATGCGGGCTTGCAGTTCGCCGGCGTTGGCGGCCCGGGCCAGGCCCAGAACCGGAATGGCGGCCAGGCTGATGCTGGCGACAGTGGTGAGGCTCATGATGAACTTGCGCATTTGAAGTAATCCCTCGGTGTTGGTTTGTGTCCGGCGCTTTGCTGCGCCCCATGTCCAGGGGTGTACTTTCGAGTAATTGTTAAGTCCCGTTACGTCTCAGTCATGACGTAGAATTTAAAGAGTTACGCGTGATTAATAGAATAAAATTTCAGTAATGTTCAGCGAAGTCGTCGTAACGCCAGATGCGACGGGTCGCTGCTCATTCCGGCGTTTTGGTGTCGCGACAGGGTGTCGCACCTTTTCGGGGTAAGACCGGATCGGCGTGCGTGATCGTTGCCTTGACCAAAATGGCGTTCGGGCCACTGGCTCCTGTTTTCGAGATCATGGGGGCTGATGGGGCCGGCGATCGCCAAGCATCGCCAAGTGGGCCCCGCGCGCAACGCAGCGCCTTGTCCTGATCATCACCCAGAGTTCTCTTGATGGAGCTGAACAAATATTTCTGTCAGCAATCCCTTCAAGACTTGAAGCCGTATAGTACACGCCCGTATCGCCGGCGACAAATGACCTACAGGCGGGCAAATAGTTAAGCTGCGCCCAGCTTTCGCCCAATAGTGCCGTCATCTAGCCCGTCGATTCATGATCACGAAAGGTCATTGTGGGACCAAGAGCGCCTTCGCACGGTCTCCCATCCCGATCGCTCGTCTTTGAGGAAGCGGATTCTTGACGTCACAGACCCTCGCTGCCCGACCTGCCTACTCCCGCGCCGCCTTCCTCGCCTTGGCAGGCGCGCTCGCGACGGTATGCGCGCTCAACGCGGGCTCGGCCCTGCAGGCCTTCGCCGGCGAGCCCGATCTGGCGCTCACCCCTGCGGTCGAGGTGCCACCCGTCGAGGCTCCGCCGCCGCCTCCGCCGCCGCCGGCCTTCGTGTTCGACACGCCCTTGCCAGGCCAAGTGGTCAATTCGCCGTTCGGCCTTCGCCAGTTGCCGTGGGAAGAAAACGGCCGCCTGCACGAGGGTGTCGACATCGCCGCGCCGGCCGGTTCGGCGATCAGGGCCGCTACCGACGGCGTGGTCGTCCGAGCGGGCGCCAGCGGCTCGTACGGCCGTTTCGTGGAAATGGCCCACAAGGACGGCTTTCGCACGATGTATGCCCATCTGGGCGCCACAGCGCGGGGCGTTAAGCCCGGGATGTACGCACGGCGTGGCCAGACGATCGCCTATGTCGGAAGCAGTGGCCGCTCGACAGGCGCGCACCTGCATTTTGAGTTGCGCCGCAAGGGCAAGCCGCTCAATCCCTCCTTCTTCCTCGGACAGACCTTCGCAGAGGCCGACGACCTGCCGCTGCGCGCCGCCGCCCGGGTCTCCCGCAAGGTGCGGATGGCCCAGGTGTCCAACTGGCCAGAGAGTGTGAAACTGGCCAAGGCCAAGGACGGCCGTGTCCGCACCCGCATTTCCGTCGCCGATAGCTGAGAGACGGCGCTCGACGCGTCACGATCGAGCGGTAAGGTGGGGGCCATGTTCAAGGTCCTTGTTCGCGGTTTCGCCGGTGTCGTTGTCTTTTTGGTTTCCTATATCGCCCTGGGCGGCGTGATGAGCGCCTCCGGTGCGTCGCGCCCGCGCGGCGAGATCGTGCAGATCGAGGCGGGCCGCAGCCTGCGCCTGGTCTGCGAGGGGCCCAGCAGCGCCCGTCCGGTGGTCTGGCTGGAGGCCGGCGCCTTTGGCTTCGCCGCTGACTGGGGCGCGACCCAGGAGGCCCTGACGGCCGCCGGCTGGCGTTCCTGCGCCTATGACCGGGCCGGCATGGGCTATTCGCCGCCGGGACCCGCGCCCCGCGACGGCCTGGCTATCGTCGCCGACTTTGAAAAGCTGGTCGCCGCCTCGGGCGAGCCAGGGCCGTACATTCTGGTCGGTCACTCTATGGCGGGGCTGCGGCTACGCCAGTATGCCGGCCAGAACCCCGGCAAGGTCGCGGGCCTGGTCCTGGTCGACGCGGCGACGCCCGAGGCGGCCCAGAACCCCCGAATGAGCGGGTTCATCAAGGCCTTCGCGACGGCTTCGCGCTGGGCGGCGCGGGGCGCGTCTATCGGGCTCTACAAGCCGCTGGCCCGCACGGGGATGGGCGACAGGATCGGCCTGCCCAAGGCGGCCGGGACCGAGAAACGCTGGGCCTTCGCCAGTGGCCGCCATAATCGCACCTCGGCCGACGAGGTCGAGATGTGGGCCCAGGCCTCGGACCAGGCCGCCCTGCAGCCGCCCTATGATCCCGCCTGGCCGGTGGCTGTGGTCACCGCCGGCCCCGTGAAGGGCCGCGAGGCGTGGAAGGCGATCCAGGCGGCGCCGGCGAACGCCTCGCGCCACGGTCTGGTCGATCATGTCGAGGCCGCCAGCCATACCCGGCTGCTGGGCCGCGACTTCGCCGACCACATCGTCAAGGCCGTAGCCTTCGTGGCCAGCTCGGGCGAGGGCGGCTGACAGGGGCCCGAAAATGACGAAAGCCGCGCGGATCGCCGCGCGGCTTTCGATAGTCTTCGACGGTGAGCCTAAGGCCTACCGCGCGCCGACCGGCTTTTTCGGCATCGGGATCAGGCCTTCGCGCTGGGCGCGCTTGCGGGCCAGCTTGCGGGCGCGGCGAACCGCTTCGGCCTTTTGACGGGCGCGCTTTTCCGACGGCTTCTCATAGTGCACGTGCCGCTTCATTTCGCGGAACGAGCCT
>JANOSS010000039.1:0-8495 GCA_031415995.1 Caulobacter sp.
AAATGAAACTTGGACTGCTCGTTCCATCGATGAAGGGGTTTCCCGCATGACCGATAAAGCCACACTGACGATCGGCGACAAGAGCTACGATCTGCCGATCCTCAAGGGCAGCACCGGTCCGGACGTCGTCGATGTCCGGAAGTTCTATGGCGACAGCGACCACTTCACGTTCGATCCGGGCTTCACCTCGACCGCGTCCTGCGAGAGCAAAATCACCTATATCGACGGCGACGCCGGCATTTTGCTGCACCGCGGTTATCCGATCGACCAGCTGGCCGAGAAGTCCTCGTTCCTGGAAGTCTGCCACCTGCTGCTGAACGGCGAACTGCCCACGGCTGAGGAGGCCGCCAAGTTCGAGCACAACATCACCTATCACACGATGTTGCACGCCCAGTTCGACAGCTTCTTCCAGGGCTTCCGCCGCGACGCTCACCCGATGGCGATCATGACCGGCGCAGTCGGCGCCCTGTCGGCCTTCTATGCCGACAGCCTGAACGTTGATGATCCCAAGCAACGCGAGATCAGCGCCCATCGCCTGATAGCCAAGATGCCGACCATCGCCGCGCGCGCCTTCCAATACAGTGTCGGCCGTCCGTTCGTGACGCCGCGCAACGAGCTCTCGTACTCGGAAAACTTCCTGCGCATGTGCTTCTCGGTGCCGGCCGAGGACTGGGTTCCCAACCCCGTCCTGACGCGCGCCATGGACCGCATCTTCATCCTGCACGCCGACCACGAGCAGAACGCCTCGACCTCGACCGTCCGCCTGGCCGGTTCGTCGGGCGCTCACCCGTTCGCCTGTATCGCCGCCGGCAACGCCTGCCTGTGGGGCCCGTCGCATGGCGGTGCCAACCAGGAAGCCCTCGAGATGCTCGAGGAAATCGGCACGGTCGAGAACATCCCCGCCTATGTGCAGGGCGTGAAGGACAAGAAGTACAAGCTGATGGGCTTTGGCCACCGGGTGTACAAGAACTTCGACCCGCGCGCCAAGGTCATGCAGAAGACCTGCTACGAGGTCCTGGAACAGCTGGGCATCAACGATCCCCTGCTGCAGGTGGCCATGGAGCTGGAAAAGGTCGCCCTCAGCGACCCCTACTTCATCGACCGCAAGCTCTACCCGAACATCGACTTCTATTCGGGCATCACCCTGCGCGCCATGGGCTTCCCGACCAACATGTTCACTGTGCTGTTCGCCCTGGCCCGCACCGTGGGCTGGATCAGCCAGTGGAAGGAAATGTTCGAGGATCCCGCGCGCAAGATCGGCCGTCCGCGTCAGCTCTACACCGGCGCGACGCAGCGCGACTACACGCCGCTCGAAAAGCGCGGCTAAGCCGTCGATCCAGAGTGGTCCGGCCAGACTGATCCGGAGAGGCCCCGTCGCAAGGCGGGGCCTTTTCCTTGCCCACTACGGCTTGAGCAGGAAGCTGAGGATCTCGGCGACTGCGCGATAAAGCGCTTCGGGGATCTCCTGATCGATCTCGATGGTCGACAGGGCCTGGGCCAGAGCCGGGTTATCTTCGATGGGGACGCCATGCTCGCGCGCCGTCTCGACAATCTTCTCGCCAAGCCAGCCCTGACCTGAAGCGACGACCCTGGGCGTATCGGCGCCCTCGTAAAGCAAGGCGACAGCGATCTTGCCGAGACCGCGCGCGCCGCCGACGGGCCCGGTCATGACGCCCGATCCACGAAGCGGCCTGGCGCGGTTACAGCGACCGTCGGGGCACCCGCATGGAAGGCGACCTCTGGCGACAGCTCGGCCTCGCGAAGCGCGGCGCTCAAAGCCGCCTCCCCCGCCTGAAGCCGGGCCATCGCGTCCGGCCGCTCGGCCCATAGGCCCACCCGTGTGCGTGAGCCCGTAAGCGCAATCTGGACGTGGACCGGTCCCAGCGGCTCCACATCGAGCGAGAAACGAGCGCGCCAGGTTCGCTCGATTTCGCGCCCGGGGTCGGATCCGGCGCCTCCTCCGTCGCGGCTGACCTCGAACTGGGCAACAGCGACACCCTGAGGGGTCTGAAACGGCAGGTCGAACACCCAGCGTGAAGTCCTGCTCTCGCTGAGCCGCTCAGCCTCGCCGCGCGGTTCCGGAAGCGATGCGATCTGGGACAGCTCCTGGCGTGCGATGGCACCATCGACGCCCTTCAAAAGACGCCGCGCCAGTTCGGCTGGCGGCAGGTCTCCGGGAAGATGCGACCGGACGGCCGCCTGGGCGGCTGTGGGACCACCCGCGTAGGGCGGCGGCGGCGGCCCGGAAGGTGGGCGCGACGGCGCCGAGAGCCCGGATTCGCGGACGGTGGCCTCTTCCACGTGGCTCTCCGCGGGCAGAAGCGGCGCGACGACCTCGTCCTCGATCAGTCCCACCATCAGGAATGGACGCGACGGCAGCGCCGGAGCCGGAGCCGGAGCCGGAGCCGGAGCCGGAGCAACGCGAGGCAGCATGGCCGGAAGCGTCGCTTCAGAGGCGTTCTGGTCGAGGGTTGGCGTCGCCTCGTTCTTCGCAATCGTAGCAAGGGGATCTGAAACCGGAGGCAGGGCCGGCGCGGCATTCAATCCCGGTGGGGCGCGATACGGTTGCGCGATGGGGGCGGCAACCGGACCCTGAACCGAGGCGACCGAGCCGCTTGGCGTATAGGTCGCGCCGACACTGAGGCCAGAGCGCTGCGCTGCATTGGGTTCGCCCGAAGAGGAAGGGACCCGCGACCCCCCGGGCTCGGCCCCGGGCGTCTTGGCCAACCACGTCGAAACCACGGCGCGAAACACCAGCAGCGCCGCTTTCATGTCCCCGGTGGCGGCGGGAACCGATGACTGTGCGACCAGCGCGGCCCGCGCCAGCCGGGCCTCCATGAAGACGCCAGAATCCTCGAAGGCATTGCGAACCAGCGTGGATGTCATGGGTTGCTGGGTGGGAATGGCGCCTTCAAGTAAGGCCTTGGCCGCCTGCCGCACCGTTTCAGGCGTATCTGGTCTAATGACCGTCGCCTCGATGTCCGCCATCATCGGTGCCAAGCCGGATTGGACCGACGCCGCCCGAGCCGCAGCCGATCGCACAGCTGCGGCCATCCGGTCGCTGGCGGAGGGCTCCGCCGAAGGCGGGGATGGCGCGACCAGGTGTCCGCCACCCGGTGCGTCGATACTTGCGTCGGAGACGAGGGGCGTGCCTGCGCCAGATGGCCCCTGAGCCTCCGCGTGCGCTGCGCCTACGATCTGGCCAAGGGTCGATGTGCTGTTGGCCACGGCGGCGCGCGCAAGCGCGGACAAGGCCGCCGCCACCTCTGGCAAGCTCCCCGTGGCGCGAGCGGGCGTGATGGGAACTGCGGGCGCTGCCGGATCGATCGCCAAAACTGGTCTCCAGTCTTACGGGTCACGAAAGGCAGAATAGTCCGAGTCCGTCTTGACACCCAGCTGTTCCAGACGGTCAACGGCGAGGCCAGCAGCGCTGCCGGGCCGCGTCAGGTCGCTGGTGGCACCTTAGCAAGGAAGGCCAGCAGGGCCTCGGCTGCAGCCTCCGATGGGTCGGGCATCCCACGCCCCATTTGCTCAAGCGCGGCGCTCTGCTCGGTGAGCTGTTGGGCGCGGAGGCTCGAATCGTCCAGTCGCAAAGCGACCGCTCGCGCAAGCGCCTCACCCTGGAGTGCTTTCTGCAGATATTCCGGTGCCACCGCCCTGCCAGCCGCGATATTGAACAGGGTCACCCAGCCCGGCTTGAACAGCAGCTTCAGCAGTCCATAGGTCACGGTGCCGGTGCGATAGCCCACGACCATCGGACAACCGGCCAGCGCAAGCTCGGTCGTCACCGTGCCGCTGCAGGCCAGGGCGACCGTTCCAGCGACCATGGCGTCATCCTTCAGCGCCTCGTCCTCGATCACATGCGCCCGGAACGGCCATCCCGCCACGCGCGCCTTCACGGCTGCAGCAACGGTCGAGGCGGCCGGCACGACCACGGCAAGGCTCGGACGATCGGCTTTTAGCCTGCGCACCGCGTCTTCAAAGACCGGCATCACGCGCTCGATCTCTGACGGGCGACTGCCGGGCAAGACCAGCAGGATCTCCTGGTCAGCCGCAGCGCCTATGGCGGCGCGCAGCCGGTCCGGATTGGCCTGGCTGAAATCCTTGGCCAGGGCGGAATTGCCGACGAACACGCTCTCCAGACCTGCCCGGTCGAAGAACGGCTTGTCCATCGGTTGAATCGACAGCAGCAGGTCAACAGTCTTGGCCAAGGCCCTCGCCCGGCCGGGCCGATAGGCCCAGACCTGGGGCGCTACATATTTCACCAGAGGCAGCCCGGGGCTCTGTCGACGCAGGGCCTGAGCGAGCCGGATAGTGAAGCCCCAGGAGTCGATCAGGACGGCCACATCGGGCTTTTCCCGCTCCGCGAGCGCCAGCGTGTCTCTCAGTCGCGCCATAGCCCTGGGATAGGCTCTGAGGCTCTCGACGATGCCGATAATAGACAACTGGGCGATGTCAAAGGGACTCTGGATGCCCTCAGCAGCCATCTTGGCGCCGCCCACCCCGACGAACCGCACGGCCTGATCGCCCAGACGGCGTTTCAGCGCTGCGGCCAAACCCGCGCCCAGAGAATCCCCGGAGGCCTCTGCAGCGACCAGCATGACGGTGAGCGGACGGGTCACGCCACGCCCCGGGCCTCGACCCCCAGCACGAAAAGCCCGAGATCGTCCGCACAGGCGATCACGGCCTCGCGGTCCACGACCAGAAGGCGGCCAGCTTCACCGACGATACCGGCCAGACCCGCGCGTGCAGCGCGCTGCAGGGTGGCGACGCCGATCGTGGGCAGGTCGACCCGGGTTTCCTGGATCGGCTTGGGCGTCTTGGCCAGGACCCCGCGCCGGTCTTCGGCAGATCCTCGAATAGCCTGGGGCAGGTCGGAGACCCGCCTGAGCATGGCGTCGGTTCCCTCCTGGGCCTCGACCGCCAGCACGAGGCCTTCGCAGACCACAGCCCCCTGCCCGACATCGAGCTTGCCGATCTCGCGCGCCACGAGAAGCGCCCGCTCAATGTCCGGCATGTCCTGAGGACGGGGCGCATGAGCGCCGAGCGGTCCCAGAGGCAGGGTCATCTCGCCCACGACCTCGTGCGCGCCCTCCACTGCGAAGCCCTCTTTTTCGAACTCAAGAAGCACGCGACGCAGCAAGGCGTCGTCGCCCTGCCGCGCGGCCTTGATCAGGCCGGGAATGACAGCGACGCCGCGGAGGTCAGGCATGATGGCCGCAAAATCGGGGCGCTCGACCGTGCCGGCGAAGCAGACGACCTCGCATCCCTCAGCCTTCAGCGCCTTGAACACCTTGCCGAACTCGCCAAGGCCGACCTCAACGCCGCGATAGCGGATCAGCGCGGGATCGGCGAAGCTTCGCAGCCGCATGACGGCGAAGGGCCGTCCGGCCGCTTCGCAATGGGCCGCCAGTTCGACGGGAAGCGCGCCGCCGCCGGCAATCAAACCAAGCTTGCGCATCAGAACAGCCTAGACCTCACGCTCGGGCAGGCAAAGCGGGCGGTTGTTATCCGAGCGGATGAAGTCGACGATCTCCATCACCTCGGCATTGGCGGTATGGATTTCCGCGACGTCCTCAAGGCGCTCCTGGAAGGTGCCCTCGTCTGCGAACAACAGGCGATAGGCGGCGCGCAGGGCGTTGATCGCCTCGCGGCTGAAGCCTCGACGTTTGAGGCCGACCAGGTTCAGGCCCTCAAGATGAGCGTGATTGCCCCAGACCGAGCCATAGGGGATCACGTCCTTGGTCACGATCCCGCCGCCGCCGACGAACGCATAGCGTCCGATACGGCTGAACTGGTGAACGGCGCACAGACCGCCCATAAACACGAAATCACCGACGGTCACATGGCCACCCAGGGTGGCGTTGTTGGCGAAGGTGACACGATCGCCAACGGTGCAGTCGTGCGCCACGTGCGCGCCGACCATATAGAGGCTGTCCGAGCCGACCTTGGTCAAACCGCCGCCGCCGACCGTGCCGGTCTGCATCGTCACGTGTTCGCGGATCAGATTGCGTTCGCCGATTTCCAGCCGAGTGTCCTCACCCCTGTGAGCCAGATGCTGCGGCGGAGCGCCCAGCACGGCGAAGGGATAGATGGTGCAACCGGCGCCGATCGACGTCGCCCCGTCGATGACCGCATGGGAGATCAGGCGCACGCCATCACCCAGGCGCACCTTGGGCCCCACGGTGCAGAACGGACCGATCTCAACATCGGCCCCCAGTTCGGCGCCGGGCGCGACGAGAGCCGTTGGATGGATCTGGCTCATTTGGTCGGCGTCTCCACCACCATGGCCGCAAACTCGGCCTCGGCGGCGACCTTGTCGTTCACCTTGGCCACGCCCTTGAATTTGAAGATCGTCGAGCGCGACCGCGTCACCTCGACCTCCATGCGGATCACCTCGCCCGGGCGCACGGGATTACGGAAGCGGGCGTTGTCGACCGACATGAAGAAGATGGTCTTGCCCTCCGTGTCGACTTCCAGCGACTTGCTCATCAGCAACGCGCCCGTTTGAGCCATGGCCTCGATGATCAGGACGCCCGGCATCACCGGATTGCCCGGAAAGTGCCCCTGAAAAAAGGGCTCATTCATCGTCACGCATTTGATGCCGACGATCGACTGATGGGGGCGATAGTGCTCAGCCCGATCGACCAGCAGAAAAGGATAGCGGTGCGGGATCCTGGCCAGGATCTCGGCGATGTCGATATCGGTTTGCGCCGGTTCGGCGACGTCTTGGCCCATACTTAGCCCCTTGTTCCCCGGCCGCCCGCCATGCGCGACAGCCATGCGGTCTCTCGGAGCCACCGCTTGAGCGGCCGAGCCGGAAACCCTGTCCATGTTTCGCCCGCAGGCACGTTCTTGAACACCGACGCCGACGCGCCAATGCTCGCTCCCGAGCCGATAGTCAAATGATCCGCAACGCCAGCCTTGCCGCCGAACGCAACGCCGTCGCCGACAACGGTGCTGCCAGAAAGCCCGGTATAGGCCGCCAGTACGCAATTACGACCCAGACGGACGTTGTGCGCGACGTGCACCAGATTGTCGATCTTGGTATTTTCGCCAACCGTCGTATCGTTAAAGACGCCTCGATCAATGCAACTGTTGGCGCCGACGGTGACGCCATCCTGGATGACCACGCGACCGAGTTGAGGCAGATCGACAACGCCGCGCGGTCCGCCGGCGGCGCCGAAACCCGCCTCGCCGATCACCGCGCCGGCATGGATGCTGACCCGGTCGCCGATGATCGCAAAGCCGATCACCGCGTTGGGCCCGATCAGGCAGTCGCGTCCGATGGTGACGCCAGGGCCGATCACAGCGCCGGGCGATAGATATGTGCCTCGCCCGATCCTCGCCCCCTGCCCGACCGTCACGCCGGGTGACAGCCTGACCCCATCTTCCAACTCGCAATCGGGATGGATGGAGGCCGACAGCGGTTCGTGGCGGCGGGGCGCATGCAGCCGCGCCGCGGCGGCCGCCCAGGCGGCCTGCGGATGCGCCGTCAAAAGTGCCGCGCAACCCGGCGCGAGCAGATCGCGGTGCTCGGGACGAACGAAACAGGCCCCGGCCTCGGTGGCGGCGGCGGCGTCACGGCGCTTGGCGTCGGAAAAGAAACTGACGGCTCGCCCATCGGCGGCGTCAAGCGGCGCGACATGGGCGATGGAGAGCGACCCAAGACTGGTGTCGCCCAGTTCAGCCCCGCCAAGACGCGTTAGCTCCTGGAGTGACGCCGGACCCATGTCATCGAAAAATCGTGGGTCCGGCATCTCGTCCTCTCAGCGACTGGCCCGGCACAAGGCGCGGGCCGACTCGCTTACTTCTTGGTCGGCGACAGAGCTTGAGCGCCGGCGGCCGGTTGGTCCAGACGTTCGCGGTCGAAGGTCAGGGTCTTGATGCGGGCGTCAAGGGCCACCACCACAGCGTCAGTGATGTCCATGGCCGGATTGGCCAGCAGCACCGACTCGCGGTCCATCAGGATGCCGCAGGTGCGCTGTTGATAGACCTGCTTGATGGCCGGATCGAGCTCTTGATAGACGCGCGACAGGGCCTTCTGCTCGGTGGCTTCGACTTCCTTCTGGCGCAACTGGCCCTTGCGCTGCCAAGCGTTGGCCTTGACCTGCAAGCCGGCGGCCTGCTGCTCGAGCGCGCCTTGATCCATCGTGGCCTTCTTGGCGTCCAGCGCCTTGGCTTCGTTGTCAAGCGTGGTGCGTTCGCCGGTCAGTTCGGCGTTCACCTGCGCAATGATGGTCTTCAGACGAGCATCGACGGCCTTGCCGACCGCAGAGGAGCCGACGGCGCGCTGGCTCGAGAAGATGCAGACGCCAGCAATCGGCGCGCCGTGCGAGATCGCCGGAGCGGCAGCAGGAGCCGTCTGGGCCAGGGCGCTGGTCGACATGGCGATGGCGACGACGCCCGAAGCGGCCGCGGACAGGAACTTGGAAGTCATGATCATTGGAACCTTGTGGAGGTGGAGAACCGGAACGTTTCGGTCCGGTCGTAGT
>JANOSS010000040.1:0-6156 GCA_031415995.1 Caulobacter sp.
CTTTACTTCCTCGTCCGTCTGAGCCAGACGTGGCGACCTAACAATTGCGGGACCGCGAGTGACGCGGCCCTTGGGAGACAGTCAGGCTATGGCGGCTAAACTCTCTGGTGGTGGCGGTGGTCGCTACTCCCTGAATCAGAACTCCGATATCAACGTCACGCCTTTCGTGGATATCCTCCTCGTTCTGCTGATCATCTTCATGGTCGCGGTGCCGATGGCCACCGTCGCGATCAAGGTCGACCTGCCCCCGGCGACGATCCCGCCGCCCAACGCTCCGAAGCCGAAGGAGCCGGTGTTCATCTCGATCCAGAAGTCTGGCGCGCTGTTCATCGCGGACAAGCAAACCAGCCTCGACAATCTCGAGATCGATCTGGACGCCAAGTTCGTCGCGACCGATCAGGCCGGCCCGAAGGACGACCAGCGCGTCATGATCCGCGCAGACGCCGACGTGCTTTACGCCGACTTCATGGGCGTCCTGAACCAGCTGCAAACCGCTGGCTGGTACAAGGTCGGTCTGATCAACGAAGACATCCGCTAAGGATCTTCGGCGACAGCCTGAAATTCGAAGAGCCTCGGAAGCGCCGCTTCCGGGGCTTTTTCTTTGCGCTCTTCCCTTCAGCAGAAAATGCGCGCCGGGCCTTCAGCAGAAAACGCGCGCCGGGCGAGCCGGCGGTCGCGTGCGGCACGACGTTTGAAACCGCCTCTCCCAAGAGGCCTGGGGCGTCCCGTTTCCGGACAGGAGCGGACCCCAGGCAGAGACCAGGGAGAGCCGAATGCTCAGCGAGTGGAACCAGGCGACGTCCGCCGCCCAAGGCGTTTCGATCGAAGGCGTCCGGATCAACCTGCCGACGCTGGATACCGCCGCCGATGAAGCCGTCCGTCGCGCCGAGCGCGGCGAAGGCTTTACGCTCTTCACCGTCAATCTCGACCACCTGGTGAAGCTGGCCTCCAATGACGCCTTCCGGGCCGTCTATCGCCGCGCCACCTATGTTACCGCCGACGGCTGGCCCGTCGTTTGGCTGGCTGGCCGCAAGAACGCCAAGCTGGAACGCGCCACGGGCGCCGATCTGGTCGAGCCCCTGTGCCGCGCCGCCGCTGAGCGCAAGCTGGGTGTCTATTTCGTCGGCCCGGGCCCCAAGGCACAGGCCGGCGCGCTGGAAAAGCTGACCGAGCGCTTCGAGGGCCTGAAGATTGCGGGCGCTGAAGCTCCGATGTTGCCTGCGGGCAACGGGCCAGCCATGCTGGCCGCCATGGATCTCGACGCCATGGCCCAGCGCATCAACGCTTCCGACGCCCGCATCTGCTTTGTCTCGCTGGGCGCGCCCAAGCAGGAGATCCTGGCGGACGCCTTGGCCGCCCGCTGCCCGGGCGTGGGCTTCATTTGCGTCGGCGCCGCCCTGGACTTCATCTCCGGCCAGGCGCGCCGCGCCCCGCAATGGATGCAGCGCGGCAAGCTGGAATGGTTCTGGCGCCTGGCCAACGACCCGCGTCGCCTGGCCGTGCGCTATGCGGAATGCGCCATGCTGTTCGCCGTCCTCGCCCTCGGCGTCGCGGCGGGCCAGGTCAACTCGCCCGTCACCGCCGCCGAACCGCGCGGCGTCCTGCGATGATCCCGGCGGCCGGACGACTGTCACGACGGTCGCTGCTGGCCTCGACCCTGGCGCTGGCCGCCTGCGGCAAGGGCGCTTCGGCCGACCCCGCCTCGCCGGTCCGCAACGGACCTGTGCCATTATTGCGCGACCTGGCACCGTTCCGGATCGGGACGGAGATCGTCTCGGACGAGTTTGGCCGCCCCGGTTTCGACGCTGCGGCCAGCAGCCAGTTCTCGCAGATCACCGCCGGCTTCGAGATGAAGATGGAGTACATCCTGCAACAGGATGGCTCCCTGCGCTTCGAGGGTGGTGATCGCATCGCCGACTTCTGCAGGGCCAACAACCAGGCCCTGCATGGCCACACCCTGATCTGGTACATCGACAAGCCGGTCGCCTTCCAGAAACTGGTCGGCGACAGGCGGGCCTTCGACAAGGCCTATGCCGGCTACATCCAGGCGGTCGCGGGTCGCTACAAGGGCCTGGCGCGCAGCTGGGACGTGGTCAACGAGCCGGTCGCCGACGACGGCGTTTCCCTGCGCGAATCGTTCTGGACCGAGAACCTGGGCCAGGAGGGCCACTTCATCCGGGCTCACGAAGAGGCACACGCCGCCGATCCCGACGCCCTGCTGTTCGTCAACGAGTACCATCTGGAGAGCAAGCCGCATAAGCGGCGGACCTTCCTCAAGCTGATCGAGGACATGCTGAAGCGCGGCGTGAAGATCGACGGCATCGGCAACCAGACCCACATCGACGTCGACCTGCCGCCGGGCAAGATCACCGAGGCGATGCGCGACCTGGCCAGCCTGGGCCTGCCGATCCACCTGTCGGAGATCGATGTCTCGTTCCAGACGCAAGGCGTCAGCCTGAGGTCGCGGGCTGACAAGCAGGCCAGCCAGCTGCGCCTTTATCGCGAGGCCCTGGAATCCTTCGTCGCCCTGCCCGAGACGCAGCAGTTCGCCTTCACCATCTGGGGCGTCCGCGACGCCGACTCTTGGCTGCGCAACGCCAGCTGGGTCAAGGACAAGACCGACCAGCCGCTGTTGTTTGACGACATGGGCCGGCCCAAGGAAACCTTCTGGACCCTGGTCGACGTCCTCCAGGGCCGCTGATCCCGTTTTTTTAAGACTAGGGCTTTAGCCTCGACCGCACGTTATGCGGAGGGGTCGCCCATGAGCGGTCATCACAAGGACTATGTCGCCGGCCTGGACGGGCTGAGAGCGGCCTCGGTCAGCATGGTGATCCTGGGCCATGTGGGCCTGGGCGACCTGATCCCCGGCGGGATGGGCGTGACCATCTTCTTCTTCATCAGCGGCTTTCTGATCACCCGCCTGCTGTGGGCCGAGCGCGACGCCAACGGCGGCGTCGACCTGCTGCGCTTCTACGGCCGCCGGACCCTACGTCTGCTGCCCGAGATGCTGGTGCTGCTGCTGGTGCTGACCTTCATCGTCGGACCGCTGCTGAACCAGCCGATGCAGCCCCTGCAGGCCCTGGCCGGCCTGACCTACTGGACCAACTATTACATCATCAGCGGGATGGGTGACTGCGCCAGCTGCGCCGTGACGGGACACCTGTGGTCGCTGGCGGTCGAGGAGCACTTCTATCTCGTCATGCCGCTGGCCCTGCTGCTGTGCGGCTTTGCTCCGCGCCGCATGGCGGTGCTGTTTCTGGTGGCGATCATCGGGGCCGCCGCCTGGCGAACCTACGCCCTGACCGTACTGCATATGCCCGAGGTCTATACCTACAAGGCTACAGAGAGCCGGATCGACTCGATCGCCTGGGGCTGTCTGGCTGCGGTCATCGACCGCGCCTGGCCTGCGGCCATGAACTTCGTCAAGCGGCGGGCCTGGCTGGTCTTCGGGGCCGGCTGCGCCTTGATGCTGGCCTCCGTGGCCTATCGGGATCCGATCTTTCGCGAGACCCTGCGCTATTCGGTGCAAGGCCTGGCCCTGGTCGGCATCGTCCTGCCGCTGGTCGTCGCCCCGCAACTGGGCGGCCTGGTCAAGCTTCTGGAGATGGCGCCGCTGCGCTGGATGGGTCGGCGATCCTATGCCGCCTATCTGTGGCACATGCTGGCCCTGACCCTGGGCGGCATGATCGTGGGCTTCACGGGGATCATCGAGAACGCCCCCCGGATCACCCAGCTGCAGGCCCTGCCCTTCGTGGTCGCCCTGTCGTGGATCTTCGCCGAGCTCAGCTATCGCTTCGTCTTCACGCCCGCCCAGAAGCTCAAGCCTTGGGTCACGCCGAAACGCGCGCCCGAGTCGAACGCCGCGCGGATCCCCCCGGACCGCGCGGCCGAGGCGGTCAGCTAGCTTCCCGAGCCTGACGTTCCGTCTGGGGCCCGAAAGCCGAGACCAGCACGAAGGCCACCGCGCACAGCGGCAGCATCAACAGCCACACCAGCACGCTGGCGGCCAGGCCCAGACCCGTGGCCACACGACCGGTTGCGTCGAGAATCTTCGTCATCTTGCCCGCTCCTCGAAGCCGGCGTTCCAATTTGGCTCGGAACGCCGGTGTTCTGGATTGAGGACCGCAAGGCTCGGGCCAGTCAGGCGGCTGTCGCCTCGAAGCCGGCCTTCAGCTCGGCCTCGTCCAGGTCGCGGCCGATAAAGACCATCCGGCTGTATCGCTTGTCCTTGTCGGTCCAGGGACGCTGGAAGTCGCCTTCGAGGATCATGTGCACGGCCTGGAAGACCAGGCGGCGCTCCTCGCCATGGACGTCGATGATGCCCTTGGCGCGCAGAATGTCGGGACCGCGACGGGCCAGAAGGTCGTTGAGCCAGACCGTGATCTTCTGGCCGTCCACGGGCTTGTCCAGGGTCAGGGAGATCCCCTTGACGCCATCGTCGTGGATGGCGCTGGGGGCGTGACCATCATGGTGGTCGTGGCCGCAATGCGCGTCGTGAACGTGACCATGGTCGTGCCCGTGGTCATGGTCACAGTGTTCATCATGCACGTGACCGGCCTCGCCGTGCGTGGGGTTCAGAAACTGGGGCTCCAGGTCGGTGATCCGCTCCAGGTCGAAGCTGTGCTTGCCCAGGATGGCGTCCAGCGGGACGTTCGAGCGCTGGGCGCGGTGGATCGGGGCCAGCGGATTGATGCGGCGGATCCGGGCCTCGACATGGCGCAGGTCGTCTTCCGAGACCAGGTCGGTCTTGTTCAGAACGATCTGGTCGGCGAAGGCGATCTGCTCGACCGCTTCGCGGCTGTCGCCCAGCCGCAGCATGATGTGCTTGGCGTCGACAACGGCGGTGACCGAATCCAGCCGGGTGCGAGCCTTGACGTCCTCGTCGACGAAGAAGGTCTGGGCCACCGGGCCAGGATCGGCCAGGCCCGTGGTCTCGACGATGATGGCGTCGAAGCCGCCTTTACGCTTCATCAGGCCCGACAGCACCCGGATCAGGTCGCCGCGCACCGTGCAGCAGACGCAGCCGTTGTTCATCTCGAAGATTTCTTCATCCGCCCCGACCACCAGATCGTTATCGATGCCGACCTCGCCAAACTCGTTGACGATCACGGCATAGCGTTTCCCGTGCGCCTCGGTCAGGATGCGGTTGAGCAGGGTGGTCTTGCCGGCGCCGAGATAGCCGGTCAGCACGGTGACGGGGATCTTGCCGGTAGGAGCGGGAGTCTGGGTCATGGCCGCTATTTAGGCGGTCAAGCGCCCTGGCGGAAGTCTGCTGTCAGGTCTTGAAGAACGCCACAGCCAGACCGACCAGAATCAGGGCCGCGCCGAGGATGGTTTCCTCGTAGCGCTCGACCCATTGCAGGCCTAGCCGCTTGAAGCCGGCCAGGCTGAGGCCGGTAAAGATCAGCATACCCGAGGCAGTGGCCGCCATCAGCACAAGGCTGAGCAGCAGAAAGGCCTGCCAGCCATGCTCCATGCCGGCCAGGTAGTAGGGCAGGAAGGCCTCGCAGGGCGAAAGGGTCAGCAGGGTGACCAGGGCGGCGATGGCGGCCCTGTCAGAGCCGTAGGCGCGACGGCTGGCCTCGGGCAGGGCATGGCTGTGACGCCCGCGTACGACATAGAAGACACCGACCGCCACCATCAGCCCGCCGACGATCCAGTGAAAGACGTGGCCAAGGCTGGGCTGCACGGCCAGACCCGCTACCACCAGGGCCAGGCCCAGCAGGATGGTCAGGCCTACATGGCCAAGGCCGGCCAGCAGAGTGACGCCCAGCGTGCGACCTGTGGACCACTTCTGAGCACGGCCAACCAGCACGAACGGCAGCCAATGGGTTGGCAGGGCCGCATGCAGAAAAGCCACGGCGAAACCGGTGGCGGCAATCGAGGCGAAGAAGGTCGAATTCACGCCGACGGCTATATACTGTTACATTGTAACGTTCCAGCCCGAATCCGTCCTGTGGACTGTCAGTGTTTCATGGTCGGGAATCTGTCGCAGACCGTTGACTCATGATCGACCGGCTGTATAAGTCCGCCCCCTCGCCCGCCGGGTTTCCTTGCGGGCGTTCCCTATTTTGCGAACGCACGTTTCTTAAGGCGCTAACCTATGTACGCGGTGATCAAAACCGGCGGCAAGCAGTACCGGGTCCAAGCCGGCGA